>JAPPKI010000071.1 GCA_028820035.1 bacterium
TGGCATTCATTCAGCCGATAAACGGGGTCGTGTTCGCCCTCGACGGCGTGCTGATTGGCGCCGGAGACATGCGCTTTTTGGCCGTGGCCATGGCCGGCGCCGCCGCAGTGTTCATCCCACTGGCTCTATGGGTGATGGCCGCGGACGCCGGCATCGGCTGGCTGTGGGGCGCAATGTGGGCTCTCATGGCCGCCCGCCTGGTCGCCCTGCTTTGGCGCTTCGCCGGCTCCCGCTGGCTGGTCCCCGGCGCCGTCCGCTGAGCACTAGATCGAGCCCGGTCGCAATGGGTGCGCAGCCACCGACCCCGCCCGTTGGAAAGCCGCCCCGTGCTGGTAGGATGTGCCGCGTGACAGATGTCGCAAGTGCGCCTCACCCCACCAAGCACCATCAGGGGTCTCCAAGGATTACCGAGAACGACCGCAAGATCTTGCTGGAGATCCTGGAGAGCGATGAACTTGAGGCTCTGTTCCAAACCATCGCGACAGAGGACTTCGGCACTGACTATCCCTAGCCCCGCCCTCAGTGCTGATTTGCGACCAGTACATCGCAATTCGTGCCATTTCAGGCAACCTCCCGGAAGAATTGCGAGGTGAGCACCTGTCCATTGCCTCCTCGCACTACTGGCTCTTGTTGCGTGCCGCAGCCAAGCTCAGAGACCCTCATCCCGGAATCATGGGAAGGCTCAGTCGGCTGATTGCCGGACTATCTCCCGCTGCCCAAGCAGAACTTGTTATCCCCTCTTCCGACATCATCGAGGTTCTTGATTTCCGCGAATACGCGCGTGCCTCAGCCGGTGCTGCCCACCAATTCGGGCTGAAATGGCTCGTTGCCGATCTTGTAGGTTCTGCCCTTCACTACCGGGTACCGCTCTGCTTCAGTCGCGAAGGCAACATTCCTCCTGCAATCAAGAACAACAACAAGCTACTGCGAGTGCGCTACATGGTTGCCGGGAGTAGCTAGGAAAGCCTGTCCGCGCTTAGTGAACGCGCCCCACAAGCTCAGAAGTCACCGATTCTGCTCCCAGCCGGCAGGGATTCTCGGAACGGTCCATTTCAACAAGTCTTACCTAACGTTATGGGGTTTACTGGAAATCTCCATAACCTTTGAACACACTCTTCGAGCACTAGCCCATCCCCGACCCTAACCGCTGAATTGGTGGGCTGGCGCGGTTGACGACATGGCCTGTTGCGGTGACCTAAGGCGAGGCCAATGCTGTGTAGCCTTCCTGTGGCCAATCTTGTTCAGGGGAGGACCTAGTGAGCACGGAGTCGCACATCACTTCGAGCATGGTAGGTCCGATGCTGCGTGCGTTGAGTCCCCGGTGGTCAGGAGACAGTTTCCGCATCGAGTCGACGCAAGTACTGGACGGAAAGCCGTCCGACAGGCCTGACATCCTGATCTGCCCAAAAGGTCATGCGCCTGTGATTGTCGAAGCGAAGTTCGACAACAACGCGGCGGCTTTGGAAGACCAGTGCCAAGAGAGACTCCAAGAGACAGTCGACGGTCAACCAGTCGAAACGGCAATCATGCTCACTTACCCCTCAGCCTGGGCATCAAAGACCGACGACGTCATTTGGGCCGCGCTGCAAGCAGAAAGCAGCGAAAGTCTGGCATGGGCCATGCTCACCCATGCTGGCCGCTTCCCTGAAAACGGGTGGATTACGACTTCCTTGCACGGATTGGCTGACATCATCGAGTAAAGCGGAGTGTCAGCCTCCCAAGTCCAAGCAGCGGCGGACGTGCTAGCTGAAACCGTCAAGAAGGCCGGCAGCCACATTGAGGACACAGGCCAAGCTACCGCCATTGCCGAACTGCTCAGACAGCACCACGATCCCGATGCGACCACCGCCCAGGCTTCCCGCATGGCCGCAATGCTCATCGTCAACGCGTTTGTATTCCAAGATATTCTGGCCACGCAAAAGGGGAGTTCTCGCTACAACATTCGGCCAGTTCAGGCCCTGCGAATCGACTTGACGATCGGTCCCGACGGAAGAGAGAGCCTATTGCCGACCGTGGAAGCCGTGTGTTTGCAGTGGGCGAAGATTCTCAAGACCGACTGGAAGCCAATATTCGGCATTGCCAAGCGCATAGTCGAGACACTGCCGCCCCTTGAAGCACCACTGATCTTGGACGAAACAATTCGCGGCGCCCGAAGAATGCTGTCCGCCAATTTGGGAAGCGTGCAGGACATGGCGGGCCAGATGTTTGGCAAAATGGTCACCGACAGGGACTTGCTAAAGGCCCACTACACGCGGCCAGAAGCCGCTGCCCTGCTGTCAGAGTTGGCGGTGAGGCAGCTTGATCACCAGCGAAGTTGGGACGACCCGGGCACGGTCACTGCGATCCGGGTCGCCGATTTCGCCTGCGGTACAGGGATGCTGCTGTCGTCCGCGTATCGGCGCATCTCTTCTAGAGTTAGACGTAACGGTCTCGACGACGCTGACATCCACCGACAAATGATCGAGGAATGCATCATCGGTTTGGACGTTTTACCGTCAGCAGCGCACCTCACCGCAATGGCAGTTTCAGCTGCCCACCCTGACCAGATTTACACCCAGTCCAACATTCACCTCGTGCCGTTCCGAGTCGAAACAACCACCAAAGGAAAGCAAGTGGCCAAAATTGGCTCTCTGGAACTTCTGGATACCGACGTGAAGGGCACCGCGTCCCTGTTCGGTAGGCAATCAGATCAACAGGTCGCTGGAACAGCGGACGGCGCTGAGAGCGGCGACTACCTGGCTGTCATCGAAAGTGGATCCTGCGACCTGGTGATAATGAACCCTCCTTATGGTCGGGCGACGAAACACAGCCGAGCGTCTGCCACGCATGCTGGCCGGACGGTAGAACTCATACCACCATTTGCAGCGTTCGGAGCATCACCCGTAGACCAAAGAACCATGGCCGACCGGCTAAACAAAATCGTAGAGCGCTCACGGGGAGCTGCCCACGGGAACGCGGGCATGGGCTCTTACTTCTTCGATCTCGCGCACGCGAAGGTGAAGTCTGGCGGTGTTGTAGCACTTGTACTACCCCTAACCTCTGCCACGGGCAAGGACTGGAGCGGCCTCAGAGGTCTCCTCGCATCCCATTACGACGACATCGTGTTCGTCGGATTGGCAGGAGCCACCGATGACGAACGCCAATTCTCAGCCGACACTGGCATAGCCGAAACCTTGGTAATAGCGACAAGACGGCATCAAGCACGCGGAGCAGAAGACGAACCTGCAATGGTGCGGTGGGTCAGCTTAGATACGAGGCCTCCTTCGGAACCGGAAGCGGTGGTCACCGCTAGGAGCATCTCAGAGGATCGTTCCGAGAGAGCATTCACATCATTGCGCCTCGGCTCGACAGAAATCGGGCGAGTCGTTGAAGCAGGTATCGAAGATGGCGGTCTGCTCGCAGTCAAGTCTCAAACCGTGGCCGAAGCGTACGCGGGCATCGCCGTCGGAGAATTGCGGCTTCAGCGTTTTGCACCAGCGAGCTTGCCAATCATCCCATTGGACGAACTAGGCGAAAGGGGGCCCTACCACCTCGATATTGCCACCAGCCGAGACTCGTCGGGATCGAAAGGCGATCGCGCTCCGTTCTTCATTGACGAACCAGGACCGCCAGGCAGCGATCCGTTCCCGATGCTGTGGGCACACGATGCAGTCAGCGGGCGAGAATCGTCCATAGAAACGTACCCAGACAGGGCGGGAAGCATTAGGGAAGGACAGGACGAGTCGGCTCGCCACCTTTTCAAGAGATGGGCCGTGCACCTCCACATCAATCAAGACTTTGACTTCGGGTCGCAGATGCTCGCTGCCGCTGTCACCCCGAAGAGAACACTCGGCGGCAGAGCGTGGCCCGGTTTCAAGCCCAAGAACCCGGCGCACACTGAGTTCCTTGCCCTGTGGATGAACACCACGCTCGGTCTCTTTAGCTTTTGGAGTACTGGCAGCCGCCAGCAGAAGCGGAGATCGATCCACACGGTAACCAGCTTTCCTCTGATCCCTGTGTACGACCCGCGGGAACTAGGCGTAGCCCGAGCTGAACAAGCCACCGCCTTGTTCGACGAGGCGAAGTCATGGAAGCTGCTGCCTGCGAACCAGGCCGACATCGACGAGAACCGGGTACGCCTAGACCGCGAAATCCTCTGCGGGCTGCTCGGCCTGCCGCTCCTATGCAATGTAACCGACGATGAGTTCATGGAATCGCTGTCCGTGCTGAGAAC
>JAPPKI010000509.1 GCA_028820035.1 bacterium
GCCTGAGGCCACCTACGCCATCGAGCGGGCCATGGACACGCTGGCCGCGGCGGTGGGGGTGGACCCGGCCGAGATTCGGCGGCGCAACTTCATTGGTCCGGAGCAGTTCCCCTACGAGTCGGCCCCCGGGTTGATTTTCGACAGCGGCGACTATCCCCAGGCCTTGGAGAGGGCCCTGGAGGTGGCGGATTACGAGGGTCTTCGGGCCCAGCAGGCTGAGCGCCGAGCGTCAGGGGACACCCGGCAGGTGGGCGTGGGCCTTTCTAGCTACGTGGAGATGTGCGGTCTGGCCCCGAGCCGGGTGCTGGCCTCGTTGAACTATGCGGCCGGCGGCTGGGAGTCGGCCACCGTGCGGGTGCTGCCCACCGCCAAGGTACAGGTGGTGACCGGAACATCGCCCCACGGCCAGGGCCATGAGACGTGTTGGTCGATGATCGTGGCCGACCAGCTGGGCGTTGATCCCGACGACGTGGAGGTGCTGCACTCCGACACCGCCATCTCCCCGCTGGGGCTCGACTCCTACGGGTCCCGGTCGCTATCGGTGGGCGGCACCGCGGTGTATATGGCCGCCGACAAGGTGATCGACAAGGCCCGGCTGATTGCCGCGCACCAGATGGAAGCCAACGTGGAGGATTTGGAGTTCTCCGACGGCACGTTCCGGGTGAAGGGCCAGCCCGACGCCGAGATGCCGCTGGCCGCAGTGGCCTTCGAGGCGTTCACCGCTCACAATCTGCCCGACGACATGGAACCCAACCTGGAAGGCCACATGACCTGGGATCCACCCAACTTCACCTTCCCATTCGGGACCCACGTGGCAATAGTGGAGGTGGACACCGAGACCGGCGAGGTTGAGATGGTGGACTACGTGGCGGTGGACGACTGCGGCAACCAGATCAACCCGATGGTGGTAGAGGGCCAGATCCACGGCGGCATCCTCCAGGGGGTGGCCCAGGCGCTGTGGGAGGAGGCCGCGTTTGACGCCGAAGGCCAGCCCCGCAATGTCAGCTTCCTTGACTACCTGGTGCCGTCATCGGCTGAGACCCTCTCATTCCGCACCGACTCCACGGTGACACCCAGCCCCACCAACCCGATGGGGGTGAAGGGCATCGGTGAGGCTGGCACCATCGCCTCCACCCCAGCAGTGGTCAACGCCATTGCCGACGCGCTATCCCCGCTGGGGATCAACAACGTGGAGATGCCGGCCACGCCCGAACGGATCTGGGAGCTGATCTCCGGGTCGCAGGATCCACCTAGCCGCCTTCGGGGGCTGAGAGGGCTATTGCGGCGTTGATCAGGCCGAGGTGGGAGTAGGCCTGGGGGTGGTTGCCCAGCAAGCGCTCGCTGGCGGGGTCGTATTGCTCGGGAAGCAGGCCGGTGGGGCCGCATAGGTCGAGGTAGCGGTCGAACAGGGCTCGGGCGTCGTCGATCTGGCCGATGAGTGCGTAGGCCTCGATCAGCCACGACGTGCAGATCAGAAAGCCGCCTTCGGTGCCGGGCAGACCGTCGTCGTGGCGGTAGCGGTATACCGTCTGGCCGTCTCGAAGCTCGCTCTCTACCGCTTTGAGGGTGGAGACGAAGCGGGAATCGTCGGGGGGGAGCAGTCCGCTCAAGCCGATCCACAGCAGGCTGGCATCCAGGTCAGTCGAGCCGTAGGCGGTGGTGTAGGAGCGGCGCTGCTCATTCCACCCGTTCAAGATCACATCGGCGGCGATCTGGTGGCGAAGCGGGCTCCAGTACGAGGCCAGCTCAGGGTCGATGCGCTCGGCGATCTTGATGGCTCGATCTACGGCCATCCAGCACATGACCTTGGAGTGGACGTGGTGGCGGGGTGGGCGGCGCTCCTCCCAGATGCCGTGGTCGGGCTCGTGCCAGCGGGCGGCCACCGCTCCCACTACTGCCTTGACCACTTCCCAGTGCTGGTCGGTGAGGGCCACTTGGGTCTCGCACAGTCGCCAGGCCAAGTCCACCACCGGGCCGAACACGTCGAGCTGCACTTGGTGCTCGGCGGCATTGCCGATTCTCACCGGGCGACTTCCGGCGTATCCGGCCAATTCGGGCAATACCGCCTCCGGCAGGGCTTCGTCGCCTACCAGGGGATACACCGGGCGGAGCTGTTCGGGTCCGGGGAGATGCTCCACACGGTCGAGTATCCAGTCCAGCAGATGGCAGGCTTCTTGGCTGCTGCCCAGAGCCAGCAGCGCGGCTGCGCTCATGCTGGCGTCTCGGGGCCAGCAGTAGCGGTAGTCCCAGTTGCGGACGCCGCCCATCACCTCGGGCAGGCTGGTGGTGGCAGCGGCCAGGATCGCTCCCGAGGGCTGGTGGCACAGCGCCTTGATCACCAGGGCTGATCGCTCCACTTCCTCGGCGGCCACCGATGGCAGCGTGAGCTTCTCTGTCCAGTCGCGCCAGTACTGCTCGGTGGCCTCGCGGCGATCGACCTCAGCAGTCTCCGACCAGCCAAACCGGCCGGGAACGCCCAGACGCAGCATCATCTCCAGCGGCGCGCCGTCGAGCTGGACATGGGCCACCGCGGTCTGATTGGGGCCGTCGTCCACTATGTCCCAGCTCAACCCGGGCGCGGTCAGCATCATGGTCTCGGCGGCGCCGGTGATCTCAAGGCCGTCGTGGATCACGTGCAAGCCGGTGGGGGCCCGGCCGAAGTCCAAGCGGGGGGCGAACTCGATGTCGATTTTCCCGGTGCCCTCGATGACCCGGACCAAGGTGGTGCGGCCCGCTGACTTGAAGGGCCGCCCACGGGAGCAGTCCAGGTAGTCGGTAACGGTCACATCTGACCACCGGGTCTCGACCACCATGGTGCTGTCCAGGTAGCGGTGGGAGATGGGCGGGCTGTCGTCGTGGCGGCTGATGGAGAAATGCCCGGCTCGGGCGCCCCCGAGCAACCCTGCGAACACCGCCGGCGAGTCGGCCCGGGGGTGGCACATCCAGTTCACCGAGGCGTCGGAGGTGACCAGCGCCACTGTCCGCTGGTCGCTGAGCAGGCTGTGGCGCTCGATGGCCAAGTCGTGTTCACCCATGAGCCACGCCCGCCGACGCTCGGCCACAAGGGCCAGCATCTGGGCCACTGACTGGGGGTCGTGTAGGCGGCCCCGGGCCAGGGTCGGCTCCGGCCCCACCTTCAGACCGAGGTCGGGGCCCGTCAGCCGGGCGAAGGCGTCCTCGTCGGTGACATCGTCGCCGGCGAAGATCACCGCCTCGGCCGAAACGTCGGTTCTCAGCCGGTCGAGGGCGTCGCCCTTGTTGAGGTCCAGCACCGACAGCTCCACCACCATCTTGCCGGTCTTGAGGTGAACGCCATCCCGGGAGCCCGGTCCGCTCAGCACGTCTTTCACCGCGAACGCAGCGATCTCGGGTTCGGCCTTGCGATAGTGGAACGCGACTCCGGCTGGCTTGGGCTCGACGATGAACCCGTGGTCGCGCCGGGCGATGTCGTTCAGCTCCCCCAGTACCCGGTCGCGCAGGTCCCGCTGCTCGGGGGACAGGTCGTCGGAGAAGCCGACGTCGAACTCGGTGCCGTGGCTGCCCACCAGGTGGATCTCCTCAGGCAGTCGGCTCAGCGCAGCCAGATCCCGCAGCGCCCTTCCGGAGATCACCGCCACATGGGTGTCGGGCATGGCGGCCAACTGGCGCAGGGCGGCCACCGATTCCCGGAGGGGCCGGGCCTCGTCGGGGTTGTCGATGATGGGGGCCAGGGTGCCGTCGTAGTCGCAGGCCACCAGCAGCACCGGCACTCGGGCCAGCTCTCGCAGCCGAGCGTCCACCTCTTCGGCCGCCATGATGGGGCTGACCTCGTTCATTCGCAGACCTCCAGGCGGGCCAGGAAGCGCTCGGCCCAGCGCTGAGCGGTATTGGACCGGACAAGTCGTCTCATGGTCCGCATGGCTGGCTCGGTTTCGGCATGGGGGCGGTGGGCAGCGGCCTCCATGGCGGTTTTCAGTCCTTCGATGTCGTGGGGGTTGATCAGCTCGGCGGTTCGCAGCTCTTGGGCCGCCCCGGTGAATTCCGACAGCACCAGCACTCCGGTGTTGTCGGGGCGGGAGGCCACGTATTCCTTGGCCACGAGGTTCATGCCGTCGCGCAGCGGGGTCACCAGCATGATGTCGGCGATCAGGTACATGGCCACCAGCTCTTCGATGGGCTGGCTCTGGTGCAGGTAGTGGACCACCGGTCGGCCCATCACCCCGAAG
>JAPPKI010000336.1 GCA_028820035.1 bacterium
CGCCTCGGGATCGAAGCGGCCCCGGCGGTACACGATCTTGCCCCCGGTGACCATGCCGATCAGCGTGGTGCCGTACAGCCCTGACACGTGGAACAGCGGCGAGGTGCCCAAGGTCACCGACTGGGCCGGGGGGCTGGGGGCCGCGCCGTCGTCGGCCGGGGGATTGGTGCGCAGCTCGGTGAACACCCGCACTGCTCCGTTCATCATGGTGGACTGCACGAAGCCGACCAGTCCCCGATGCGAGGCCACCGCCCCCTTGGGCCGCCCGGTTGTCCCACTGGTGAACAGGATCACCGCGGGGTCGTCCTCGGCCAAGGACACATCAATGTCTTCGAGGGATGCGCTGGCGCCGGTGGCAAGAAAGTCGGCCCAGTCGTCCTCTATCACGAGGCACGGTGCATCGGTATCGCCCTTGCCCGACCGCTCCAAACGGGGGCGGTCGGCGATCACCAGGGCCGGTTCGCTGAGGGAGGTGGCGTAGTCCACCTCGTCGGCGGTCCACCAGCCGTTGTAGGCCGACACGATGGCGCCCATGCTCGTGGCGGCGAAGAACGAAACCACCCACTCGGGGCAGTTGGCCGCAAAGATGGCCACCCGGTCGCCGTGGCCAATGCCCCGCTGCTGCAAGGCGGTGGCCGCGGCCGCCACCTGGGCGATGAAGTCATTGAAGGTGTGGCGCTGATGCTCCAGAACCAAGAACTCCCGGTCGCCGAAGTTGGCGGTGTTGGCCACCATTTCCCGCAGCGAGCGCATCCGGCTGGCAAAAACCGCCGCCGGCTGCCCCAAGACCTCCTCGGTGGTCAGCTCGAACAACCCCTCCGGTCCAGTCAGTTCTTGAATCACGTCGTCTCGAACACCCACGGCTCAAGACCCTAATCACTTGCTGGTGTTCGACCGACTTCGACGGGTTGAATAAGGGCCTGAGGCTCTATCGTGGGTCCATGACCGAAGTCGTGATTGTTGAGGCCGTTCGCTCCCCGGTGGGCAAGCGAAACGGCGGTTTGTCTTCCGTCCATCCCACTTCTTTGCTCAGCCAGGTGCAGTCGGCCGCGGTTGAGCGATCGGGCATAGACCCCACCGCCATTGGCCAGGTGGTGGGTGGCTGCGTGGACCAGATCGGGGCCCAAGCCATGAATGTGACCCGCACCGCGTGGCTCACCGCCGGGTTGCCCACCGAAACGGCGTGCAGCACGGTGGACTCCCAGTGTGGCTCCTCGCAGCATGCGGTGAACTTGGCTTACAGCCTGGTGAAGTCGGGCGTGGAAGACGCAGTGCTGGCCTGCGGCGTGGAGAGCATGAGCATTGTGCCCATCGGGTCGAACGCGTCGGCCGATGGGGTGGGCCGACCGGTGACCCGCGACTACTTCGCCCACTACGAGTTCACCTCCCAGTTCGAGGGGGCCGAGCGGATGGCCGACAAGTGGGGCGTTACCCGAGAGGACTGCGATCGCTTCGGGCTGTCCTCCCAGCAGCGGGCCGCCCGGGCCTGGGACGAGGGCCGATTTGAGACCCAGATCGTGCCCATTGAGGCCCCAGTGCTGAATGAGGACGGCAAGAAGACCGATGAGACAGCCACTGTGAGCGTGGACGAGGGCATGCGGGAGACCACCCTGGAAGGTCTGGCCGGCCTCAAGCCAGTAGCCCGGCCCGACGGCGTCCACACCGCAGGGTCGTCGTCGCAGATTTCCGACGGGGCCGGCGCAGTGCTCATGATGACCGCAGATCGGGCCGAGCAGCTCGGGCTCACCCCCAGGGCCCGGGTGGCCGAGACCTGCTTGGTGGGGTGTGATCCGGTGTTGATGCTGGAAGGGCCGATCCCGGCCACCCACCGACTGCTTGAGCGAAGCGGGCTTGCCATGGACGACATCGACGTGGTGGAGATCAACGAGGCTTTCGCCTCGGTGGTGCTGTGCTGGGCTGCCGAGCACGAGCCCGATATGGAGAGGGTGAACCCCAACGGCGGGGCCATCGCTTTGGGCCACCCTCTGGGCGGAACCGGCTCCATCCTGGTAACCAAGGCCCTGCACGAACTGGAGCGCACCGACGGCCAGTGGGGGCTCATCACCATGTGCTGCGGAGGCGGCCTGGGCACCGGAACTCTCATCGAAAGGCTCTGATGCCCTTTTTGTCAGAGAATGGACAAGGCTGAGCAAATGCCCACCGACCCCGGCTTGGCCGACGAGTTGGTCGGCGCGATCCGAACCTGGGTGGATCGGGAGGTCATCCCCAACGCTTCTGATCTCGAGCACGCCGACGAGTTTCCCGAGGCGATGTTCGCCCAGATGTGCGAATTCGGCCTGTTCGGGGCCACCATCGATGAGTCCTACGGCGGCTTGGGACTGGACGCCACCACCTATGCCCGGATCATCGAGGAGCTCTCCCGGGGATGGATGTCGCTGGCCGGCATCCTCAACACCCACAAGATCGCGGCCACCATGATCGGGCGCTACGGCACCGACGAGCAGAGGGATCGTTTCTTGCCCCGCATGTGCGATGGATCGGTGCGATCGGCCTTCTCGCTGTCAGAGCCCGACGCGGGCAGCGACACCCGCAATATCCGCTGCCGGGCGGTGCCCGACGGCGAGGAGTGGATCATCAACGGCACCAAAATGTGGGTGACCAACGGCATGCGAGCCCAGATGGTGATGCTGTTGGCCCGAACCCCCGACGAGCGCATCACCTGCTTCATCGTGGAGAAAGAGCCGGGACCGAGTGCCGACGGCCTCACCGTGTCGCGCACCATCCCCAAGCTGGGATACAAGGGTGTAGAGACCGTGGAGATGGCCTACTCCGACTTCCGGGTTCCCGACGCCAACGTACTCGGCGGCCCCGACGGCGTGGGCCACGGGCTGGGCTATGCCTTGTCGGCCTTGGAGCTGGGACGGATCAACATCGCTGCTCGGGCGGTTGGGGTGGCGCAAGCGGCCCTGGAAGCGGCCATGAAGTACGCCCAGGAGCGGGAGACGTTCGGGCGACCCATCTACGACCACCAGGCCATCGGATTCAAGCTGGCGGAGATGGCCACCAAGCTCCACGCGGCCCGACTCATGACCTACGACGCCGCCCGCCGCTATGACTCTGGAGAGCGCATCGACTTGGAAGCGGGAATGGCCAAGCTATTCGCTTCTGAGGCTGCCTTTGAGATCGCCTCCGACGCGCTGCGCATCCACGGAGGAAACGGCTACACCGAGGAGTATCCCGTGGAGCGCTACTTCCGCGACACGCCCCTCATGATCATCGGAGAGGGAACCAGTGAAATCCAGAAGATGGTGATCGCCCGTCAATTGCGTGATCGGTATTCGTAGAGATGAATGCTTGCAGGCGGCTCTTCGATCGGTATTCCTGAGAGGAAGAACAGTGGCTGAGATTTCTGAGGATCGACTTCGCCAGAAGGTGCGAGGTCTGCTGTCTGAGGTAGACCCCGCCGAAGCGACGCAGTACGAGTTCCGGGGCGCCCAATTCGACCGGGGGCTGTCGCGGGTGGACTTTCCCGAGGGCAAGGGGGGGCTCGGCCTGTCCCCCAAGGCCCAGACCGTGGTGGACGAGGAGCTGCGGCAGGGAAGCCGGTATTGGCACGATCTGCACGTCAACCCCATCGGCATCGGCATGGGCGCTCCCACCGTGCTGGCCCATGGCAGCGAGGAGATGCACCACCGCTTGCTCCGGCCGCTGTTCACCGGCGAGGAGATCTGGTGCCAGATGTTCAGCGAGCCCGGTGCCGGCTCGGATGTGGCCGGCTTGGCGTCCCGAGCCGAGCTCGACGGCGAAGAATGGGTGGTAAACGGTCAGAAGGTCTGGACCTCGCTGGCCCATCGGGCCCGCTGGGGGATGCTGGTGGCCCGCTCCGAACCCGATGCCCCCAAGCACCGGGGCCTGACCTATTTCGTGTTGGACATGACCCTTCCCGGAGTGGAGGTACGGCCGCTGTACCAGATCACTGGTGAGGCCGAGTTCAACGAGGTCTTCTTCAATGACGTGCGCATTCCCGACTCCATGCGGCTGGGGGAGCCCGGCCAGGGTTGGAACGTGGCCATCACCACGCTGATGAACGAGCGGGTAGCGCTGGGCGGCGGGGTGCCCGACCGGGGCAGCGGGCTCATCGGCGTCTTGGTGTCAGCCTGGGAGCAGATTCAGGGCCAGGCTGATGGCCCGGAGGCCGTCCACCGCCAAGTGCTGCGAGATCGGGTGGTCCGGCTGTGGAC
>JAPPKI010000240.1 GCA_028820035.1 bacterium
TTTTCAAGTACCCCTACGCCTACATTTACCCGTTGTTCGTTCGTCCTGACCTGGCGCGGGTCTACGGGGGGTACATGGGGAGGGTCTCTCATTGGCAGAGTTCAACGGGGAGACAGCATTACAACTGTCTCGGCGGAGCAATCACCTGAACCCCGCAATCGATACCGCCTGCCTCAAGGTCAACAAGGTGCTGGCATGGATGCGAGCGCAGTGAAGGGTCCCATCAGCCTTCGATTACCCCAGGCCATGATGTCGAAGCTGTGGGGCCATCTCTTTCCGGGCGACGGGGATGAGCATGGAGCGGTTATCGGAGTTGCGGTTGTGGAGACGGATCGTGAACTCCGATTTCTTGGACGTCGGTTGTTTCTTGCCACCGATGGTGTCGACTACTTGCCAGGTCAACGCGGCTACCGGATGCTTACACCCGAATTCGTGTTGCGTTGCGCTCTAGCCTGCGCGGACGAGGGCCTCGCCTATTTGGCTGTCCACAACCATTATGGAACTGACAGCGTCGCCTTCTCGGGTGACGACATGGCATCACACCGTCGGGGCTATCCAGCGCTTCTCGACATACTCGATGGGCCGCCGGTGGGGGCACTGGTCTTTGCCCACCAGGCTGTAGCCGGTGACATCTGGCTCTCCAAGCAGAATCAACTTGAGCTTGATCACGCCGTGGTGATTGGGAGAACCCAAGAAATGATGTACCCGTCCCCAAGGAAGCCTCGCGGAACCGATCCTCAGTATGACAGGCAGGTGCGGCTCTTAGGGGAACGCGGCCAAGACATCCTGGCAGTCCAAAAGGTCGGCGTCATCGGAGCTGGAGGCGCTGGCTCGCTGATCAGCGAGTATCTGGCGCGTCTCGGCATTGGCCACCTCGTCGTCGTTGACTTTGATCGCCTTGAGGCCACAAATTGTCCGAGGGTTGTAGGGGCCAGGCGAAGCGACCTTCGACCAAAGTGGCTTCCAACTCCAATTGCCCGGCTACTGCGCCACAAGGCAATGCACAAGGTGGACATAGCTAGGCGAGTTGCCCGAGAGGCAAATCCCGGAATTCAATTCGAGGCAATTGCAGGGGACGTATCTGACCCTGTTGTGGTCCAGCGGCTGATCGATTGCGATGCCATCTTTCTGGCTGCTGACACTATGCGGGCGCGCCTGGTGGTCAATGCGCTCTGCTATCAGTTTCTGATCCCAACATGGCAGGTCGGAGCCAAAGTGCAAGTGGACTTACCAACAGGCAAAATCCAAGATGTCTTCTCAGTCGTGCGCCAACTCGTCCCCGGCGACACATGCCTGTGGTGCAATGAGCTGATCAATTCGACCAGGCTCGCCGAGGAAGCGGCATCGCCCGAGCAACGTCAAGCTCAGCGCTACGTAGACGAAGTCCCGGCTCCGAGCGTCATCACCCTTAACGCTGTAGCAGTAGCTCATGCTGTGAACGACTACCTATTTGCTGTCTTGGGTTTGCTTGATGCGGACCAAGAAGTCACATGGACAAAGTGTCGTCCACTGGATCCGCAGCTGGCAGTCGAGCTTCCACGCCAAGACCCCGCGTGTCCCGAGTGTGTGGGTCGCCTTGGAATGGGCGTACTCAAGCCCCTACCGGTGCGCGAATAGAGCCCCTACTTCCGGGGCTTCGAATGGCGGGGCCGTCTATTGTCTCCGCATGCTTACGTTGCCCCAGCTTGAGAGGCATTTGTTTGCGGCGGCGGACATCTTGCGGGGGAAGATGGATGCGTCGGAGTTCAAGGAGTACATCTTCGGGGCTCTGTTCTTGAAGCGGGCTAGCGATGTGTTCGAGCAGGAGCGGCAGCGCGTTGTGGAGCGGGAGCTTGATCGGGGGCGTTCGCAGGAGGAGGCAGAGTGGCGGGCTGACGATCCCGATTTCTACGAGGACGCGTTTTTCGTGCCGGAGGAGGCTCGGTGGGGGTACTTGCGGGACGAGCTTCACCATCAGGTTGGTGATGGGATGAACAAGGCCTTGGCCGCGCTGGAGGAGAGCAATCCGGCGCTGGAAGGAGTGCTCCAGCACATCGACTTCAACCGGCGGGTGGGCAACACAACGGTGTCGGATAAGAAGTGGCGCGATCTGATCGATCACTTCTCGAAGTACCGGCTACGCAACGAAGACTTCGAGTTTCCCGATCTGTTGGGCGCAGCCTATGAGTACCTGATCCGGGACTTTGCCGACTCGGCTGGTAAGAAGGGCGGTGAGTTCTACACGCCCCGGCCGGTGGTGCAACTGATGGTGCGCCTGGTGGACCCCAAGGAGGGGATGTCGGTGTATGACCCGTGTTCGGGGTCGGGCGGCATGCTGATCTACGCCCGCAATCATGTTGCCGACAACGGTGGCAACCCCGACAATCTCGAACTCGCCGGCCAGGAGAACAACGGAACCACTTGGTCGATCTCGAAGATGAACATGCTCCTGCATGGCATCCGAGACGCTGATCTGCGTAACAACGACACCTTGACCGACCCGGAGCACACCAAGGGTGGGGAACTGAAGCGGTTTGACTGCGTGATTACCAATCCGCCGTTCAGCCAGAACTACGACAAGGACTCCCTGACCCACACCGAGCGGTTCCCCTACGGCTACACCCCTGAGGGCGGCAAGAAGGCCGATCTCATGTTTTTGCAGCACATGCTGGCGGTGCTCAAGGTGGATGGTGTGGTCGCCACCGTTATGCCGCACGGTGTGCTGTTCCGGGGCGGGGCAGAGGGTGAGATCCGCAGGAAGATCATTGAAGATGACTTGCTTGACACAGTCATTGGGCTAGGTCCAAACCTCTTTTATGGCACGGGCATACCGGCGGCCATCTTGATCCTGCGAGCTAGAGGCTCGAAGCCACAAGAGCGGGTGGGCAAGGTGCTGTTTATCAATGCCGATCGCGAATTCGGCGAAGGTCGGGCCCAGAACTACTTGCGACCTCAAGACGAAGAGAAAATCGCTGTCACCTATCAGGACTTCGTCGATGTTGACGGATTCGCCAAGGTCGTCACAATCGACGAGCTTGCCGACAACGACTTCAACTGCAACATCCGCCGCTATGCCGACAACGCGCCGCCGCCAGAACCGCAAGACGTGAGAGCACATCTCCACGGTGGCGTGCCCGTGGCCGAGATCGATGCCGCGAAGGATTTGCTGCAACGAGCTGGTTTGGAAGCTGAGGTCCTCTTTGCAGACCGGGGCGACGGTTATGCCGAGTGGCGCCACAACGTCACTTCAGCCGAAGGACTAGATGTTCTGTCCATAGAGGTTGTTAGCTCGGGCAGGTAGCTCCGCTATTGGGTGAGCCTCCGATGCCAGTGTGGTGTTTGCGAACTGCCGCGCTGAGCAAGGGAGGCTCGATGTCGCACGCTAATGCACGCCTGACCCCGTTGGGGAGGTTGTTGGTTGTCCAGCGGATCCAGGGCGGGATGCCCCAGGCCCATGTGGCCGCCCAGATGGGCCTGTCGCGGGCCACGGTGGCCAAGTGGTGGCACCGTTTCCAGGCCCACGGCGAGGCCGGTTTGGAGGACCGGTCGTCAAGGCCGCGCCGGTCGCCTCGGCGCACCGACTCCCAGACCGAGGAGCGGGTGTGCCGGCTGCGCAAGACCACCCGGCTGGGACCGGCGCGGATCGCGGCCCGCACCGGGGTGCCGGCGTCGACGGTGCACCGGATCCTGGTGCGCAACGGTCTGAACCGCCTCAGCTGGATCGACCGGCCCACCGGGCGGGTGATACGCCGCTACGAGCGCCCCCATCCCGGCGATCTGGTGCACCTCGACGTGAAGAAAGTCGGCAGGATCCCGCCCGGGGGCGGGTGGAGAGCCCACGGAAGAGCCAACACCTCGGCCCGCGGGACAAAGCGGCGCCCACGGGTGGGCTACAGCTACCTGCACGTCGCCGTCGACGACCACAGCCGCCTGGCCTACGTCGAGGCCCTCGACAACGAGACCGCCGACACGCTCTGCGGGTTCTTCGAGCGGGCCCGCATCTGGTTCCGCTCCATCGGCGTCGCCGTCGACGAGGTCATCTCCGACAACGGGGCCAACTTCAGGTCCCGCAAATTCGCCGCCCAGCTCGCCTCCCGCGCCATCGCCCACACCTTCACCAGGCCCTACCGGCCCCAGACCAACGGCAAAGCCGAACGCTTCAACCGAACCCTCGCCGACGAATTCCTCTACAACTGCAAATTCAGATCAGAGCCCGACCGC
>JAPPKI010000010.1 GCA_028820035.1 bacterium
GTTTTTTGGGGGCGGGGTTGTGGTTGTGCATGTGGGCCGCCTTGGGGCGGGGCGGGTTGTGGGCAACGTGGGGGGCCACGTCGTCGAAGCAGGTGGGCTTCAGCGACCGGATCAACGTGCGCATCGGGCCGCTCTCCAGCTGGAATATCCCGATGGTCTCCCCCCGACCCAGCATCTCGTAGGTGGCGGCATCGTCCAGCGGCACGTTGTCGATGTCGATGTCCACGCCGTGGGACTGCTTGATGAGCCCGACGGTGTCCTCGATCACGTCGAGGTTTCGCAGGCCCAAGAAGTCCATTTTGAGCAGCCCGAGATCCTCCACCGCGTGCATCTCGTACTGGGTGACGATGGGGGCCTCCTCATAGGACTGCCCCGACGAGGCCTTGCGCTGAATGGGGAGGTGTTCGGTGAGCGGATCCTTGGTGATCACCACGGCGGCGGCGTGAATGCTGTCTTGGCGGCGCAGGCCCTCCAAGCCCCGGGCCACATCCACCACCTTGCGGGCGTCCTCGTCGCTTTCGCACATCTCCCGAAGCTCGGCGGCCGCGGTGTAGCCGTCGGCGAATTCGTCGGTCTTCTCCAGGCAGGCCCACAGCGGCGTGTCACGGCCCAGCACCAGCGGGGGCATGGCCTTGGCCAGCTTGTCGCCCAGGGCGTAGGGGTAGTTCAGCACCCGGGCGCTGTCGCGCACCGCGGCCCGGGCCTTGATGGTGGTGAAGGTGATGATCTGGGCCACATGGTCTTCGCCGTACTTGTGGGACACGTAGCGGATGATCTCGTCGCGGTAGCGGGAGTCGAAGTCCATGTCGATGTCGGGCATAGACACCCGGGATGGATTGAGGAAGCGCTCGAACAGCAGGTCGTAGCGGATCGGGTCCAGATCGGTGATCTGGAGGGAGTAGGCAACGGCGCACCCGGCCGCGCTGCCCCGGCCCGGCCCCACGCGGATGCCCCGTTCTCGGGCGTAGCGGATCAGGTCCCAGGTGATCAGGAAGTAGGAGGAGAAGCCCATGTCGGAGATGACCTTGAGCTCATAGGCCAGCCGATCGGCCACCACATCAGTCAGGGGACTCCCCCACCGGGCTTCGGCCCCCTTCAGGGTCAGGGCTTGGAGGTATTCGTCGGCGGTCTCGTATTCGTCGGGAATGGGGAAGTCGGGGAGCTGCGGCTTGCCGAACTCGATCTCCACATTGGCCCGCTCCGCAATCAACAGCGTGTTGTCGCAGGCCGGGATCAGGTCGGAGAACACATGGCGCATCTCCGCCGCCGTCTTGAGGTAGTGCTCGCTGCCGTCGAACTTCATGCGGTCGGTGTCGCTCACCAGCGAGCCGGTTTGCACGCACAGCAGGGCATCGTGGGCCTCGGCGTCGTGTCGATGGGTGTAGTGGCTGTCGTTGGTGGCCAACAGGGGGGCGTTGATCTGGCGGGCCAGCTTGATCAGTTCGGGGTTGGTGCGGATCTGCGCATCGATGCCGTGGTCCTGGATCTCCACAAACAGGTTCTCCTTGCCGAAGATGTCCTGGAGGCGGGCCGCCTTGGCCACCGCGTCGTCGTAGTCGTCGCGCAGCAGGGCCTGGAGAACGTGGCCGCCCAAACAGCCGGTGGAGCAGATCAGCCCCTCGCTGTGCTCGGCCAGCAGATCCCAGTCGAGCCGGGGCTTGTAGTAGTAGCCCTCGAGGAAGGCCCGGCTGGACAGCTGGATGAGGTTCTTGTAGCCGGTGTTGTTCTCGGCCAACAGCGTGAGGTGGTAATAGAGCTTGTGTCCCCTCTCGGTGCTGCCCCCGCTGTCGTCGACCTTGCCCCGCCGAGCGGGCCGCTCACTTCTGTTCTCGTGGGCCATGTAGGCCTCGGTGCCGATCACCGGCTTGATTCCCTCGGAGTGGCACGTTTTGTAGAAGTCGACAACCCCGTACATGTTGCCGTGGTCGGTCATACCCAGCGCGGGCTGTCCGTCGGCGGCGGCAGCCTTGACCAGATCGCTCACCCGGGAGGCACCGTCGAGGATGGAGTACTCGGTATGGACGTGGAGGTGGGTGAATGAACTGGACACAGCACTCCTGTGGACAATCTGTGGCTAGGTTGTGGAAAACTACAGAGTTGTAGTTTCCGACCATACCAAGACGAGAGGGCCCATGCTCGCCTCCCGAGAATTCCCGCGTTTTCCCTGGTTATTGGACCGCTAGAGATACGTTCCCGGTGCTTTGTCTTGCGGGAGGCGGGCGGCGCCGGGGGGAAGTTCGGCGCGGATGTTGGCCAGCTGCTGCTGCGCCGACACCTGTTGGGCGAACAGAGCAGCCTGGATGCCCTGGATGAGGCCCTCCAGCCAGCCCACCAGCTGGGCCTTCGCCACCTGGAGCTCGGCTTGGCTGGGAGGGTGGTCTTCAGGGAAGGGCAGGATCAGGCGGTCGAGCTCCTCATTGAGGTCGGGCGACAGCGCGGAACCCAGTTCTTCGATCGAGGTTTCGTAGATCTCTCTCAGCCGGTCGCGGCTGGATTCGTCGAGGGAGGCATCGCGCACCTCGTCCAACAGCTGCTTCATCATCGTGCCCACCCTCATGACCTTGGCCGGCTGCTCGATGGCCTCCCGGGCCGATGCGAGCTCCGCCGGGTCGCCGTCAGCGGGCGGCGTCTCGTGGACGATCTCCGCAGGTTCAGCCGATGCCGGCTGACCGGTTTCTGACATGGCTGGAAACCTACCCTCTGGCCAACTGACCGGTTTCTGACATGGCTGGAAACCTACCCTCTGGCCAACTGACCGGTGTCTGACATGGCTGGAAACCTACCCGCCCACCGGCGAGTTCGGGCACATCCTCATGCGCGGGTGCCGAACGCGGCCAGGCAGGGAACCAACATCTCCGCCGATGTCAACGAACCATGGCGGCCCAGCAGCTCAAACGTGGGCCGGCCCCCTCCCCCGGTTTGGCTCTGAGGCACGGGCTTGGGCTCCACGAAGGCCACCGGGTCGCAGGGCACCAGGGCCACGTCGCCCATCCGAGAACGGGCCTCCGTGCTCACATGGGGACCGAGCCAGCCCTCGTCCAGCACCTGCTGGCGGTTTACCACCAGGCCATGGCGGCCATAGCGCTCGGAAGCCGCGTCCAGAAGCTCGCCAGCTCGCCCGGGACGGGCGTGGAGCCAGCGGAATCGGGCCTCTCCCGAGGTGACCGCGGTAAGGGCAAGAACGTCGCGGGCCAACTCCACCTTGTTGTCGCCCACCATGACCTGTCCATGATCGGACACCACCAGCAGCGCCGCCTCTGGGGGCAGCACGGCCAGGATCTGGGCCACCAAGCGGTCGACTTCTGCGAACTCGGCGTCCAAGTAGGGGCCGAACCCGTACTCGTGAGCAATCCGGTCGGGCCCGTCGTAGTAGGCGTAAACGAGCGGCTCACCCCCCTCCACCAGCTTCTGCACTTCTACGGCGATGGAGCTGGTCAGCTTGTACCCCCTGTGGTCCACTCCGTCGAGATGGGCCCGGGTGAAGCCGGTTCCCCGGAATTCGCTGCGGCCCACTGCCGGCACCCGGCGCCCGAAGAAGGCGGGTCGGGTTTGGACCTGCTCGGGAACGAGGGACTTGCGGGCATCAGACGGTTTGGCGCCCGCGGTCCACCGCAGGGCATTGAGCACCTGCCCCTGGATGTAGATCTGGTAGCCGATCAGGCCGTGCTCGCCTGGTGTCGCCCCGGTGACCAGCGACGTCAGGGCCGTGGTAGTGGTGGTCGGAGCCACCGTGGTGATGGGACCTCCTTCCATGGCCGACATCACCGGCGTCAGCTCGGCCCGGTCTTGGAGCTGCTCCCACCCCATCCCATCGATCAGCAACAGCACCACTGCCTTGGCCTCACGGATTGGATCGGGGAGCCATTGGGCGGCATCGGGCGGGCCGAGCAGGGCCGGCACCACATTGCTCAGGCAAGATTCCCGGTAGTCGGGCAGCACCGGAAAGCCGGTGATCGGACCGCTGGCTGCTGGGGTGTTGTGCTGGCTTGGGCTTTCCATTCGGCATTCAAACTATCGGCTCAACCATGCGGGGAAGATTGAGAAGTAGTGTGATGGCTCGTGAGGGTGTCGACTCGAGGTGACTACGCCAGCCGGGCGCTGCTGTCTTTGGCCCTGCACCCCGACGAGTCCGGTCCCACTTCGGCCCGAGACATCGCCGAGCGCTCCGGACTCCCCCAGCCCTATCTAGAGC
>JAPPKI010000363.1 GCA_028820035.1 bacterium
TGATCCGCTCGAACAGCGAGTTGGCCTCCACCTTGATCTCCGGCACCGTGCCCAGGGGCGGCGTGGTGGCCGGCTCGCCGGTGGCGGCCATGACCTCCCCGGTCTTGAGCACGATCTCCCGCGGGTCGAGGGGCTTGCCGGTGGCGTGGGCCGGACACACCGAGGTGCATCGACCGCACATGGTGCAGGCGTCGGTGTCGAGCAGCTGCTTCCAGGTGAAGTCCTCCACGGTGGCTGCCCCGAACGACTCCAGATCGGTCTCCATCAGGTTGGGCATGGGCTTCATGGCCCCCTTGGGCCGGTCTTTGTCCCGCAGGTACATGTTCAGCGGGGAGGTGACCATGTGGCGCAGCATGGTGATGGGCAGCAGCACCAAGAAGGCCACGAAAGCGATCACGTGTCCCGCCCACCAGAACTGGTGCCAGTGGTCGAGGCCCTCGAGGCCCCGCATCTGGGTGGCGACCTGGTAGCCCAGCACCGACCACTTCTCGAAGTCGGGCACGCCATGGTCGGCGATGCGGAACACCTCGGCGCCGAATCCGGTGACTCCGATGGCGAAGAACGTGCCCAAGATCACCGCGTGCTCGGGCCGCGACTTGATGCGGATGCGGTAGGGGCGCAGTCGTCGGGGGCCGTAGCGGCGCACGATGGCCCACATCACCCCGACCAGGAAGATGGCCCCGGCGATGTCGCCCACCGCGGAGTACACCTGGTACACCCGGCCGTGGAGGAACTTGGCCCCGTCGGGTAGTTGCTCGTCGATCTCCAGGGTGGTGGTGACGCCCAACAAGATGATGAACCCCACGTAGATCATGGTGTGCATGACGCCAGCGCCGGGCTCCCGCAGCAAGGTACGCATGTACATGCCCCGTCGGAGGTCTTCGAGGCGGGTCCTGGCGTTGGAAAGAGTGGTGCGCCGGTTGTCGGGGCCGCCCCGCTCCCAGTTCTTCACCCGCTTGGCGAACTCCCAAGAAGCCCACACCAAGAAAATGGGGATGATGGTGTAGAAGGCGGCCTTCCACCCGCTGGGGATGTTTTCCCAGGGGTGACGGGTGATTTCGGCCGGGTTCTTGAACTCGGTAATGGCCGAGGCGATGCCTGAAGCAATGGTGAAGGCGGCGAAGCCCAGTCCAAGGCCGAGGACTATGTGGAAGGGACGCAGGCGCTTTGGGTCCATGGCGACTCCAAACCTAGTTGTTGACATCCCCCGGTTCCGTACTCAAGCAGGCAGTACGAGTTCCGCCCAGTCCTGTGCTCAAACAGGCAGTACGAGTTCCGCCCAGTCCTGTGCTCAAACAGGCAGTATGAGAGCACCACCGCCTGCTTGAAATTCACAGCGCAGAAACAATTGTGAAACCTGGCCTTCCTACCGTGTTCCCGACTGCGACGGCGCCGCAGTGGCGCGGGCGCAGAAACGGCGAAGGAGGGCCGGTCATATGAAAAGGAAATTTGGAATTGGAGCGCTGATTGCCGCCGGAACAGTGCTCATAGGGGCTGTTCCGGCAATGGCCCAAGACGGCGGCGCCGAAGCGGTGCAAGTGGTGTTGGACAACCTCTGGGTGTTCATCGCCGGCATCTTGGTGTTCTTGATGCAGGCCGGCTTCGGCATGGTCGAGGCCGGGATGACCCGGGCCAAGAATGTGGGCAACATCATGGCCAAGAACCTGGCCGACATGTGCATCGGCGCGCTGGCCTTCTTCGCCTTCGGCTACGGCATTGCCTTTGGCACCGACGGCGGGTCGCTGATCGGCACCGACGGCTTCTTCTTAAGCGGCACGTTCACCACCTTTGGCGACGGGCTCAGCACTCCCACCTTCTTCTTCTTCCAGGTGGTGTTCGCGGCCACCGCGGTGACCATTGCCTCGGGCGCGATGGCCGAGCGGACCAAGTTCTCCGCGTACTTGGTGTTCAGCTTCTTCATGACCGCGCTGATCTATCCGGTGGTGGTCCACTCCTTCTGGCACGGCGACGGCCTGCTGTCGGATCTTAAGATCGGCGACGCCCGGTTCGGCGATTTCGCTGGTTCCACCATCGTGCATAGCACCGGCGGCTGGGCCGCCCTAATGGGTGCCATCTTCCTCGGGCCCCGCATCGGCAAGTACGACGAGAACGGCAACCCTCGGGCTATGCCCGGACACAACATCGCCTTTGTAGTGCTGGGCGTGTTCATCCTGTGGTTCGGCTGGTTCGGGTTCAATCCCGGCTCGGAGCTGGCTGCGGACGACTTCGTGATGCGTGCTGCGGTAACCACGCTGCTGGCCGCGGCTGCCGGTGGCCTGACCGCCGGGGCGGTCATCTGGCGCAAGGCCGGCTCGCTGGATGTGGCCATGACCGGCAACGGCGTACTGGCTGGTTTAGTGGGTATAACCGCTGGCACCGGAACCATGAACCCACTGGGCGCAGTGGTGACCGGCGCTATCGCCGGAGTCATCGTGGTGTACTCGGTGCTGTTCTTCGACCGGGTCCGAATCGACGACCCGGTGGGTGCCATTTCGGTTCACGGTGTGTGCGGCGTGTGGGGGACGCTGGCCGTGGGCCTGTTCTCCCGCTATGACGATGCGTTTGTGGGCCAAGACAACGCCGGACTCTTCTACGGCGGAGGAATCGACCAGTTGGTGGTCCAGCTCATCGGCGTGGTGTTGGTGTTTGCCTGGGTGACCATAACAACCGGCATCTTGTTCGCTGTCATGAAGAAGACGATGGGTCTACGGGTGTCTCGTGAGGAAGAGATTGGTGGTCTCGACCTCCACGAGCACGGAGTGCCCGGCTACGGCCCGGACACCTCCACATCTGTGGGCTGACACTCCTACAGCCCACTGACCACAACCCATTGGGCGCTCAGCCCGCTTGTTTGGCCACCGCCGCGGCAGCCTCGGCCGCCGCGGCGGGGTCGAGCGAGCGGGCGAGCGTCGTTTTGGCCTCGATGGGCATCATGCCCGGTCCCAGCTCGTACACAAGCGGCATCCCGGTGGGGATGTTGAGCTCGGCGATGGCACTCTCGTCGATCTGATCGAGGTGCTTGGCCAGCGCCCGCAGGCTGTTGCCGTGGGCCGAGATCAACACCAACTGCCCGGCTTGCAGATCGGGGACAATCTCGTCATACCAGTAGGGCATCAGCCGTTCCACCACATCGGCCAGGCACTCGCTCTTGGGCAGCAGCTCCGGAGGGATATGGGCGTAGCGGGGGTCGCCATTGGGGTTCCACGGGTTGTCATCGGCAATAGGGGGTGGTGGGGTGCGGTAGCCCCGGCGCCAGGCGTTGAGCTGCTCGTCGCCATAACGCTGTCGGGTCTCGGACTTGTCCAACCCGGTGAGGTCACCGTAGTGGCGCTCGTTTAGCCGCCAATGCTGCTTCATCGGCACTGATGCCCGACCCATCTCGGCCAGGGCCAATTCCGCAGTGCGGATGGCCCGAGTCTGCACCGAGGTGTGTACGACATCGGGCAGCAGTTCGGCCTCAGCCAGCGCCTGCCCGCCAGCTCGAGCCTCGGCCTCTCCTTGTTCCGTGAGGTCGCAGTCGTACCAGCCGGTGAACTGGTTGGAGGCGTTCCACTGGCTTTGTCCGTGGCGAAGCAGGATCAGTGTTGCTGGACTCACCCTGGGCAGCGTAGCGGTCCTAACCCTTAGTGATCTGCACTCAAGTTTTGGGATATGACAATTTGAGGGGTATCCTGAGGGTCGAAGATAATCCTCAAAACCAAACTTCAACCAAAAAACAACAAAAAAAGGGAGTCGAACAAAATGGCCAGAGTTGTCGGCATTGATTTGGGCACCACCAACAGCGTGGTTGCAGTGCTCGAAGGCGGTGAGCCCACGGTCATCGCCAACACTGAGGGCTCTCGCACCACCCCGTCGGTGGTGGCCTTCTCCAAGGAGGGAGAGGTGCTGGTGGGGGAAGTGGCCAAGCGCCAAGCCATCACCAACCCCGATCGCACCATCCGCTCGGTCAAGCGCCACGTGGGCACTGACTGGTCGGAGAGCATCGACGGCAAGGCTTACAGCAGCCAGGAGATCTCAGCCCGGGTTCTGCAAAAGCTCAAACGGGACGCCGAGACCTATCTGGGCACTGACGTCACCGAGGCGGTTATCACCGTCCCGGCCTACTTCGACGACGCCCAGCGCACCGCCACCAAAGAGGCCGGCACCATCG
>JAPPKI010000124.1 GCA_028820035.1 bacterium
GACTTTCCTGTGGCACTTGGGGCACAGCAGCACCAGGTTGGGCATGTCGGTGATACCCACGACGCGGATACAGCATTACATGGCGCTTCACCACTGGAAGGAGCGTCAGCCGAGAGAGTTCTCAAGGCGATGGGCGACGTAGTCTCATGGCATGGATCCGGCTCTTCAGGAACTAAGCGTCTTATTGTCCGAGGCTGCTGCTCGAAACGCTGCTGCTGCTGTGGCGGATCGGATTTTTGAGGCGAAAACGCGAAAGAGGGACAAGGAGACGATCGCGGCCCTAGAGGACATCGTCAATGAGCTGCTTGCTGACAAATCCGAACTGGTACGTATCGCTCAGGCCTTTGACGACGAGCTGGTCGCACAGCGGCTGTCATCTGAAGACGTGAGTTTCATCACCGAGCACCTATTGCCTCTGATCCGGCAACTGATGGAGGCATCGGGACAGGAAGTTCTTGAGACAGAGATGCTGGATGCGCTCGAGTCGATTTTCTCGGCTGAGACATTGACGATTATGCAGCTCATCGGCTTCAACTATCGACAGGCGATTGGTAAACCCCTGACCGAGCTTGCAGCATCGGCGATTGCATCGCGAATGCCTAACGATCAGACCCAGAATATGGATCTGCAACGAGCGCTGGTTGAAAGGGATATTGCTCTGGCTGAACTCGCCAGCGATGCTGATGCATGGGCTCGATTCGTTGAACTCAGACCTTGAGGCGCCCATTGGCGGCGTGGTTCATTTTCTGTTGCGTGGGCCGGGGAGGATTTGAACCTCCGAAGGCGAATGCCGACGGGTTTACAGCCCGTTCCCTTTGGCCGCTCGGGCACCGACCCAACGAGGGACCACCCTACCGGCCCGCGAGATGGCTTCCCCACTCAATTCGGGCAAGATGCCCAACGCTTGCTACTAGCTGAGTCAGGCGATTGGAATGGGCTGAGACCCCAGCTAGGGCTTACAAGTCGTAGCCAGGCGGGGTTACATCCCAGCCTGCTTCGCGCAGGGCGGTAGCGGCATCTTTTTGATTTCGGCGTACCGCTGCTTTCAGCTGGATGGCTTCCCACCGGGCTCGGTGTTTTTTGACCTCTTGTTCCCAGCCAGGGCGGGGCTCAACCATCTCTTCTGTGATCATGAACTCCACGAGGTCTTCAAGACTGGGCCTGAAGCGCTTGCCCCCCACCGGAAAGTGAAGGTCGCGGAGCTTGCGGGTCTTGCGCGCATCGCCCAAGTAGACCGCATCAAGATCGTCACGTTGACCAGCTACGTGAAGATGTGCGCCGGGAAACTGGTTGCCGGGATTGCGGGCATAGTCAATGCCAACGATCAGTTGGTCATCCTCCATATCAGGCGATGTGTAGAGGCTCATGGTGCTCTGCGTCATGGTCAGGTAGACGCCTTCTGGGTCGAACTCGTATGAGTGGAGCAAGTAGAGGAAGACGGCTGCTTTCTTGTCCGAAGGCGAAATCGGGATCGGCTTTGGGTCTGGGCTCTTATCCGTGACGCCCCTGCCCATAACGGCCCGCCCACCTGGGGTTGTTGCAGTGGAGATTCGAATGCCGTCGGTAACGGTGTTGTTCAGAAGATCCGAGATGTCACTGGCAAATTGGCGCGCTTGAGCTTCGAGACTTTTGGTTGACATTCGGTGTGGAAGTAGTCAGTCGCGCCCAAGTCCCGCGATCACGAACCATGCTCGCCGAAGTTTTTCTGACTCGAATCTGCCCAGGATGGCCTGACGGCGCAGGTCTTCATATTCGACCCCAGCGTCTTGTAAGACCGACTCCACGACCGCGTCGAGGTCAGCCTCAGTGTTGATTTTGTGGAGGTCGGTAGTCGTCATGGCTCCTCCTGCAATCTGTTTCAAGAGTACACAGTTGTCGTTCGAATTTGCATAATTTCAAGTGAGAGGCGAACTCTACCTAGGGGCAGTGACACATCGGTCGACTCGATGGCTGCGTCGATAAAGGGGTGGGGTAGGTTCGGGTGATGCCGACGTTCGATGTTTCTTCTGAGCTGGATATGCAGGAGGTCCGCAATGCGGTGGACCAGGCGGCTCGGGAGATCCACAGCCGCTACGACTTCAAGAACACCGGCAGCGAGGTGGCGCTGGGTGAGGGGGTCATCACGTTGCGGTCGTCCAACGAGGACCGGCTGTCCGCGGCCCGCCAGGTGCTGGAGGAGAAGCTGGTGCGGCGCAAGGTGTCGCTGAAGGGAGTTACCTACGGGCCGGTGGCCGACGCGGCTGGGGGGACGGTTCGCCAGGAGGCGGCGCTGGCTGCGGGAATCTCGGCCGACAAGGCCCGGGAGCTGAACAAGTTCATCAAGAACCTGGGCATGAAGGGGGTCTCCTCGCAGACCCAGGGTGGTCAGCTTCGGGTGAGCGGCAAGAAGCGGGACATGCTCCAAGAGGTGATCGCCGCCCTCAAAGAGGCGGACTTTGCCATCCCCTTGCAGTTCGGGAACTTCCGGGACTGACGATCTTGCTCAGGCCGAATGGCCAATGCGCTTCCGCAGGTTGATCGACCGTGGGTTCGACACCCTCTACCGGGACTTGAACTGCTGCTATGAGCGTTCCTGACTTCCGCACGGTGTCGGTGGAGGCACTGGCGTCGATGGTGCTGAACCGATCGCTCAGCGCCACCGAGATTACCGAGCATGCGCTTGACCGCATCGAGATGCTGAACCCGAGTTTGAATGCGTTTGTCGCTCTCGATGGCGAAGATGCGCTCGATCAGGCTGCTGCCATCGATAAGCGGCTGGAAGCCGGCGAAGCGGTGGGCCCGCTGGCGGGGATACCGATCGGCGTCAAGGACCTGGCTGATGCGACCGGATTCCCCACCACCCGGGGGGCAATGCACCTGCGCGACGCTCCACCAGCGGGGGCGGATTCCACCGAGGTGGCTCGCTTGCGGGCAGCGGGCGGGGTCATCGTGGGCAAGACCAACACGCCGGAGTTCGGCTGCATAGGCGACACCTACAATCCGCTGTTTGGTGCGACGTGGAATCCGTGGAATCTGAGCCGCTCACCCGGCGGGTCGTCCGGGGGCACAGCCGCGGCGGTGGCGGCGGGAATGGTACCGGTGGGCACCGGCTCCGACGGCGGTGGATCAATCCGCATCCCCTCGTCGATGTGCGGCTTGTCCGGGCTCAAGGCCAGCCATGGCCGTGTGCCCAGCGGACCACCGCCTTCAGGGCTGCTGGACCTGTCGTGTGTGGGGCCGATGGCCCGGCGGGTCCGAGACGTGGCCTATTGCCTCGATGCCGTAGTGGGGCCCCACCCGTCCGATCTGCGTAGCCTGCCGGCGCCGGCCGAGTCTTGGCGGCGAGCGCTCAACAACCCCCCAATACCCGAGCGCGTGTTGTGGGTGCCGGCTTTCGACGGCGAGCCGGTGGACTCAGAGATCGTTGCCAGCTGCGCCGCCGCGGTCGAGCGACTCTCGGCCGAGGGCGTGGAGGTGGTTGAGGCTGGAAGGCTCTTCGAGCCGATCTCGGGTGCTTTCGTGCCGCTCTTTTTTGGTGGGCTGATCGGTCCGACGTATCGGCTGCTGTTCGGCACACCGGCCTGGGATGACGTCACCGACGTTCTCGCCGCGACCCTCGAGGAAGCCTACGAACAGGTGACCGTCGAAGCGTTGTCTCAAGCCCGCCAGCAAGCAGGCGAGCTGTCAATACAGCTCGGCGAAGCAATGGCGGGCTTTGACGCGATGCTCCTGCCGACCATGGCGGGCCAAACGCCCACCGTCGGCGGGAACGGGACCATCAACGGCGTCGAGGTGCACAACTGGGCTCGCTTCACCCCGCTGGCCAACCTCACTCGCCGCCCGGCAGGGACGGTGTGCTGCGGTTTCACCCAAGACAAGATGCCTATAGGTCTGCAAGTGCTCGGCCACCAAGCTGATGACGTGGGCGTGCTCCAAACGATGGCCGTGTTAGAAGACCTGCTCGGCCTCGACCCCATTCCTCCAGACACTGCGCCTATTGACGGCTGATCCCTGATCGCAAATCCGCCACGGTCGCTGAGCTGTCAGACCGAAGCGACCGGCTCGCTCGTCTAGTACGCCTGGGGGACCCATTCGCCGGCGCGGAGGCGGCGGATGCGCTCCTCGGCGGGGGGGTGGGTGCTGAAG
>JAPPKI010000373.1 GCA_028820035.1 bacterium
ACCATCGCCCTGGTCTTGACCGGCGATCGCCTGAACGAAGGCGCCCGGCGACGGGCCCGATGACGAGTGGGTCTTGGCGGCCAGGATCTCCGCAGTATCGATCTCACCGTCGGCCACTGTTCGGCCGTCCACGGTGATCATGAGCGGGACCACTGCGATGTTCCAGGCCGCCCGCACCTCCTCTGGGAGCGCCGCGGTGCTGTCGGTGACGATGCCGACGGTCACTCGCGGGCCTTTTCGACATCGACGTCGAGAATCGGCCGGACGGTGGCGGCCGAGGCCAGCACCAGCAGGCCCGATGCCAGCAGCACCGACCGGGTGCCGGGCAGCCCGGCCCCGTTCAGCCCGTCGCCGATGGCTCCCGCCCCCAGCGCGGCCGCTCCCAGCCCGATGCGGATCACCACATGGAAGGCCGAGAAGGCCAGCACCCGTTCCTCTTCTCGGGGAATCTGGGCTTGGAGCGCGCTCATCCCCGACGTCAGGGCCACGGTGGCCCCGGCCCCGAACCCGGCAGCGCCGAGGAAGGTCAGCCACACCGTCGGACTCTGGCTCATCAGCGCCACCAACGCCCCCATAGCCAGCGCTCCCCTTCGGGTGAGGACCAGCAAATCCACATGGCGAGACCTATGGGTGAGCGCGAGGCCAATACCCGCTCCAGCGCCGAACAACACGATGAGCACGCCATATTCGATGTCGGACGCCTCCAACTCCTCTTGCACCAGCTTGATGCCCAGCGAGAACAGGGCTCCCAGCCCAACGGCGGCGGCAGCGGTGGCGGGTAAAACCCTGCGCACCAGCGGCACCGACCAGGCATCGCGCAGCCGACTGGGGGAAATGGATATTTCGCTGTCAGAGATAGCGGCGCGGTCCGGGGTTGCCTGAGGGGAGGGTTCCCGACTTTGAAGTCCACCTAAGGCTCGGGCGATGAAGAAGGCGGAAACACCGAAGGTGAGCGCGTCGATCCAGAAGACGAGGGCGTAGGGATGCGATCCCAGCCAGCCATCGTCGAGTGGAAGCGCGGCGAACGCGGCGAACAGGCCCGCGCCAATCGGGATGTTGCCGTACGACGATCCCATCATGGCGGCATTGGCCAGCGGCAGGTCGGACTCGTCCACCAGATCGGGGACGGAGGAGTCTCGAGAGGCCAAAAACACCACGCTGGGGGCCTCCAGTGCGAACGCCCACAAGTACACCCACCACAGCTCTTGCACAAAGGGCACCACCGCGATCATCCCGGCTCGCAGCAGATCCATGGTGATCATGGTCCGCCGCCGATCCCATCGGTTCACCAGCTTGGCGGCCAGCGTCCCGCCCAGGGCCGCGGGAATGAGCCGGAAGGCGAGAATGCCGCCCACCGCGGCGGCGGAGTCGCTCAAATGGTCTACCAGCGCCATGAGGGCGAAGGTGCCCATCCAGTCGCCGAGCGCGGACGCACCCTGACCGACGAGAAGACGACGAAAGCCGACCTGGGTGCGAAGGCTCAAGGTTCTCGGGTCAGTAGACCGGCGAGGACTACAAGAATCAAGGGTTGCTGGGGGTAGCTCCGACCCAGCTGTCGTTGTCGAAAACCAGTCGGTGGGCGGCGGCCTTCAGGCGATTGGGGGCTGGCAGCGGCTTATTTCCCAGAACGCGCTTAATCAATATGGGGATGATGATCACGGTGGTGGCGATGGCGGCTTGGCCGTCGGCCACCAGGAGCATGAATGGGGGCAGAGCGGGCATGGTGATGAACACCACCAGCCCGGTATGACGCAAGATGCGGCCCAGGGCTAGCCCGCCGAGCAAGAACAGGGCCGCGGGCCAGGCGATTACCGCGAACGCCCCCAATGCCGGTGAGAGCCCTCGGCCGCCTGCACCATTGAGGAACATCGACCAGTTGTGGCCGATAACCGACACAGCTCCCGCGAATGCCATTAGGAGCCAGCGGTCTCCGGCCAAGAACGGCCCTAAAGCACCCTTTCCCACGTCGAGCAGCCCACCCACTACCAAGGGGATGAATCCAGTCACTCGGTAGAGGCTGGTGCCCGACACCGTGCCGGTACCCACTTCGCGCAGATCCGTCCTGGCCAGCGATTGGGCAATCATGTAAGAGAAGGGAACCGCACCGGCCGCAAAGGCCACGATGAGCACCAGCGTCCCCCACATCATCGTTAGAGATTCTGCCCCATGCCAGGGCTGCTTTGCCACAGGTTGTGCAAGAAGGTTCCCTTTAGGCCCGACGATGTAGTTGGGCGTGGCAATATGGGGCCGAGATGAGTTCCGGTGAACGAACCCGCTTGTTGTTGATCCGCCACGGCGAATCGGAGGTAACCGTTAAGCAGATCATCGGCGGCGATCTGGCCTGCACGGGTTTGTCGCCGCTGGGTCGCCGTCAGGCCGAAGCCCTCGGAGAGCGGTACATGCAGGGCTATGAGCCCAAAGTGGATGCACTGTGGTCGAGCACGCTGCCCCGGGCGATCGAGACGGCCGATCTGCTGTCTCCCTCGCTGGGCGACTTGAAGGTACATACGCATCCCGACCTGGTGGAACGCCGCCCCGGTGAGGCCGACGGCGTGGGCTATCAGGAGTTCGGCTCCCTATTTGAGTGGACCGGCGATTTCCACCCCCACTTGCCCTTGGCGCCCGGCGGGGAGAGCCTGGCCGGTTTCTCCTACCGCACCGGCCAAGCGCTCTATGAGCTGGTTGAGGGCTATCCCGGTACCACCATGATGGTGGTGTGCCACGGCGGAGTCATCGATATCGCCATGCGGCTGTTTATGGGCCTGGGGATGAATACGCAGTTCGTCCTATGGACCCTCAACACTTCCATCACCGAGTTTGTGACCACCGACGAGCCCGGTGTGTGGCGGCTCGTGCGATACAACGACGCCGCCCATCTGGACGGACTGCCACCCCGCACCGAGCCGGCCGAGTAGCCCGACAGCAACCGTTGGCTCGGGCTAACTGGCCAGTCATCCCACCACGACTGCTCCGGGATCGCTTGCGGAGACCTCGCCGATCACAGCGGCAGCGTGGCCTGCGGCTATCAGTCGGGCTACCGCTTCGGCGGCCGCGGCCGGTGGACAGCAAAACAGCAGGCCGCCGGAGGTCTGGGCGTCGGCCAGCATGGTCAAGATCCGCTGGTTGTCTGATCCTCGCACCCACGGACGCACGTGGTCGAGGTTGCGAGCCGTTCCACCGGGGGCAAACCCTTGATCCAGCATCTCCCAGACGTCGGGGAGCAGCGGCACCTCTTCTGTGCGGATCACCGCACCAACACCGCTGGCGGTAGCCAGCTTCTGGAGGTGGCCGAGCAAGCCGAAGCCGGTGATGTCGGTGGCCGCCGTGGCCTTGGCCTCGAGGGCAGTCGAGGTGGCCTCGTCGTTCAGTCGAGTCATCTCGGCCACTCCCGCGGCGTAGGCTTCCGCCAGCCACCCGCCGGGTTCGATCGCCTCGGGCCCAGAGCGCTTGACCGCGGTGGCCAAGAGTCCAGTGCCTAGCGGCTTGGTCAGCACCAGCGACTGTCCCGGCTGGGCGCCTGCGTTGGTCAGCAAGCTCTCCTCATCGGCTTCCCCGGTGACGGCTTGGCCGTACATCGGCTCGGGTCCGTCCACCGTGTGGCCCCCGACCACTGCCCAGCCGCCGTCGGCGGCCGCCGCGGCCCCGCCCGCCAGCACATCGGTGAGAACCTCCAGCGGAAGATCCCCATGGGGCCATGCCACCAGGTTCAGTCCGAACCGGGGGGTGCCGCCCATGGCGTAGACATCCGAGGCCGCGTTTGTGGCCGCGATGCGCCCCCAAGTGTGAGGGTCGTCCACCACCGGCGCGAAGAAATCGGCGGTCGAGATCAGGACGCGGCCTTCCCCGATGCGCCACACTGCGGCGTCATCACCGGTCTCTGTGCCCACGATCAAGTCCTCGTGGGTCGGGGTTGGCAGTGTGCGCACGACCTGCGCCAACTCGGACGGTCCGAGCTTGCCGGCTCAACCGGCGCCGTGGCTGTAGGCCGTGAGCCTCCCTGTCTTCGGGTTCACGTCTCCGACGCTACCGGGCCGTCGCTGGTTGAGGTGGGTTAGCTTTGCGGCGTGAATTCACACGAGCAAGCAGTGCGATCGATCAAGGCGCTTATGTACGTCTATGCCG
>JAPPKI010000143.1 GCA_028820035.1 bacterium
TGCAGGATCTGTTCGAGCACGACCATGGCCTCGACACGGTGGGAGTGGCGGCCTATCCCGACGGTCATCCCCTCATCGGCGAGGATGAGCGCCGTCACGCCCTGTTCGCCAAACAAGAGTTGCTGGCCGAGGTCGGTCTGCGGGGCTATTGCAGCACCCAGATGTGCTTCGACCCGGCCCAAATCATCGCCTGGCTCAAGGCCGAGCGGGGCGACGGGCTGACCCTTCCGGTGCACCTGGGCATCCCCGGCGCGGTGGAGCGGGCCAAGCTGCTCACCATCGGCGCCCGCCTCGGAGTCGGCCAGTCCCTGCGCTATCTCCACAAGAACCGCCGCTCAATGGCCAAGCTGCTGGGCTCCTCAGCCCACGACCCCTCTGAACTGCTCGATGCCCTCAGCAGCCAGCTGACCCCACTGGGCATCAACGGCCTGCACATCTTCACCTTCAACCAGGTAGCCACCACCGCCGCCTGGCGCCGCGCCCTCCTCCACGGCTGAACCACTCCCCCGCCCGGCTGTCCCAACTGCTCAGGGGCGCTCTTCAACCTTGAGCAGAGAGTTGCCCGCATCCCTTCGTGCAGCATCCAGTCCGAACAGCTTTCTGGCGGATTTTCTTACCCATGCCGCGAGAATGCCGCGATATCCGCCTCTGCTCCACCGGACAGCAGACTCTCGCCATCGGGGTGCATGAGTGTCCAAGTATGCAGCTACCTCAAGTGTGCGGAATGTGCTGCCGAAATAGCTGTCGTTTCGGCTGCGTGCCTCTTCCAAGTTTGGGAGCGCATTGCCATCCGCGAACTCCCAGCTCATGGAGTCCAAGTGCGATCTCAGCAAGTTGTACTACTGCATTCCCCTCCAGTGGTTGGGGGGCCTCCACTGGCGCTCTCTGAGATAGTTTCCCTTCCTCTTAGTGCGCCCACTTAGGGCCTGTTGACAAATTGATCAAACAATTGACAATAAGTGGCGTGCTGGAGTGCTTGCGGGTGCTTAGTGACGGCGCAGCCTTCTTCCGTGATCGATGTGCATTCTGCGGCGGCGGTCCTCCCGATAGGGACGGGTCTGCTCCATTACGAGGGGGACCACTGGCGCGAGCAATATGGCGAGGCCGGATATTTCCATCGCCGGGTTATTGGAATACAGGCCGACCAGATACAGCGGTATGGCACCGGCCCCGATCACCACCCTTACTGGACGCGTCCACAGCCGTTGTACTCTGGCCAGCACCGTGGGTTTGTAGTTGGGTGCCCAGCGCCGCTTCGCGGTTACGGCGACCGCGATGGCGAGTGCTATGCCGATGGCCCCGGAGAGGATGATGGGATCGCTGGTAGCGAGCAGCAGGGCTGCGACGAGCACCCACGGCAGCGCCGCGGCAATTTTCCTGCGCTTCATCGGGAGTTCAACCGATCGTTTCCACACGTGACAATGTACCAGCCGGACAATCTTGTGCTTCTCTGCCACGACTGCCACCACAAGGTCCACCACCGCCGCTGGGAAGTTGAAAAACACCCCGAAACCCGACGCAACTATCTCCGACCACCCTGGCAACAACCCCCAACAGTGCCAACACCCACCCTCAGGCTCTGATCTCCAGACGACCGCCTGTCCAAGGTGGTCGGAGCGACGGCTCGCCCAAAACTCACGGGAGAATCTCGTGACCGCCTATGTCGAGCCAGATGATGTGAGTGGCCCCTTCCAAGATCTGTTTGCCGTAGGCAAAGGTGGCCCGTCCGTCTGGGGCCCATGACATCTCCCAAACCCCTCGATTCCCCCGGACCTGCTTGACTCGCAAACCGGGACGGAACGGGGCTCTTGAGACCCTCCCGGCATCCCTGGCCTCTAAGTCCTCGATGAACAGCCTCAGGGCAGCCAGAAATCGCTGCTGATCTTGCCTACTCAGTTGTTTGTAACCGCGTCGAAACGAGTCGGCCTTGTCAAAGGTGGGCACTACCCGAGATCACGAGTCCTCTTCAAATGACGCCAGGAACTCCTCGGAGTTGAGATAGCGGGTATACCGCCCCGCTGCGATATCCCCGTGGGGGTCCGGGATGTCAGACTCAGCGTTCGCCCTCGCCCCGCGGCGCTCGCGACGGTTCGCCAGTGCAGCCACCGGCCATTGGAGCAAAGACTTAGCTGACAATTCTGAATCCCTATCAGGCAATATCGCACACTCAATATACAGCGTCCTCTTCACTTCCCATACAGGTCCCTGTGTCTCGCAATCAGATACGACGCGTCGCCTTCGACGATCAGGGCGGACCGGCTGCTCACCATCAGCACCCGGCTGTGAGCAGGGTGGGAGTAGGGTTCCGGAAGCACTGATTTCTGGGAGTCCTGCATGGAGCATTTCACACTGCGAGGGGGAACCGTTGTCGACGGCACCGGCGAGCCGGCGCAGCGGGCTGATGTGACGGTGGCCGACGGGCGTATCTCCGCGGTGGGCGACGTTCCCCGCAGCAGCGGCGGTACCGATGTGGATGTGTCGGGGCTGGTGGTGTCGCCAGGGTTTGTGGACATCCACACCCATTTCGACGCCCAGGTGTTCTGGGATCCAGACCTCACCCCGTCGTCTTGGCACGGGGTCACCACCGTGGTGCAGGGGAACTGCGGGTTCGGGATCGCCCCCACCAGGCCGAAGGACCGCGAGCTGGTTATGGAGACCCTGGAGTTGGTGGAGGGGATGCGGGTCGACACCCTGAGGTCGGGCATCGACTGGTGCTTCGAGACGTTTCCCCAGTATCTGGACGTGGTGCGGGCGCTGCCCAAGCGGATCAACCTCGGGGCATTCGTGCCCCACTCCATGGTGCGGCTGTATGTGATGGGCGCCGACGCCGCCTTCTCCCGGACCGCCACCGATGCCGAGCTGGCCGATATCCGTCACATCACCCGGGAGGCCATGGATGCCGGGGCGGTGGGCATCTCCACCTCCCAGGCGCCGTCGCATCAGGGGCCGCAGGGCCGACCGGTGCCCAGCCGGTTCGCCGATGTCCGTGAGGTGGCCGCCCTGGTGGAGACGCTGGCCGAGGTCGGTCGGGGCATCATCGAGATCACCTACGGGCCGCTGATGGAGATCGAGGAAGTTGCGCAGCTCTCCAAACAGCACGGCGTGCCCATCACCTGGGGCGCAGTGCTTCCCGGCCTGTTCGGCCCGCCCGGGTCGGCCATGGACATGCTGGAGCGGGGCACCTCGGTGGGCGGCCAGCTGTGGCCCCAGACCAGCACCCGGTTCATCACCACCCAGATGAGCCTGGAAAACCCCTACCAGTGGAGCCGGGTGCCGGCATTCGCCGAGGTATTGGGCCGGGGGGCCGACGCCATGGCCGCGGCTTACGCCGACCCCTCTTGGCGAGAGCGGGCCTTGGCGCAGATGGAGTCCATCGCGGATCAAACCGACTTCCTCGACGGCGACATCGATGGCTACTTCCGACGCACCTCGGTGGAGGAGACCGGCTGCCACTTCGATCTGCGGGGTGTTCGGCTGGCCGATGTGGCCGCGGCCCGGGGTGGCCATCCGCTGGAGGTGATGCTGGACTTGGCCCTCGAGGACGGCCTGGCCACCCGGTTCCGCAACCTGCCTCGCACCGACAAAGCCGAGATCACCGAGCTGGTCACCGATCCCCGTACCGTTCTCGGCGCCCACGACGCCGGGGCCCACGTCGACATGCTGTGCGACTCCTGCTATCCGAGCTACACCCTGCGCTATTGGGTACGCGAGGAGCAGGCCATGACCCTGGAGCAGGCGGTGTGGCGTATGAGTGGCCAACCCGCTGCCCTGTGGGGGCTGGCCGACCGAGGCACGATCGAGGAGGGCAAAGCCGCCGACCTCGTGGCCTTCGACCCCGAAACCGTGGGCGAAACCCACCCCGAACGAGCCTGGGACTTCCCCGCCGACGGCGACCGCCTCATCGCCCGCAGCCAAGGCATCGAGCACATCTGGGTCAACGGCACCCCCACCCGCCAAAACGGCACCGACCTCGAAGGCGCCGCTCCAGGAATGGTGATCGACTCCCGCTAAGAGACGCCGCCTTCGGCGAGCAGGGCGGCGAGGCTGCGGCGCCACTCCACCGAGGGGCGGTCGGATTGGACGCTGACGGTGGCACCGACGTCCATGGGGAGGACGCCTT
>JAPPKI010000330.1 GCA_028820035.1 bacterium
ATGTTCAGCATGACCCGCAACGTCCCTGCTCTGCCAAATGGCCAAGACCCTCTAGCGCAGGCCTGGGGTATGTGCTATCTTAGAAAACAGTCCAGCTAGCCTGTTTTCAGGCATTGCCGAGTGAGGGGGGATCCCATGCGGACGACAAAGACCAAATCGATTCGAGGCTGGAGGCTCATTGCCTTGCTTTTGGCTGCGCTGGCGCTCGTTGCCGTCAGCTGCGGTAACGATGATGACGACGACACCAGCGTCCCGGCCGCAACCGCAGCAGCCACCGCGGCGGCAACTGCGGCTCCGGCAACTGAAGCCCCTGCTCCGGAACCAGAGCCCGAGCCGGCAGATACTCGCGGTTCGCAGACCACGATCACGCTGGCAGTCAACCCGTGGAACGGTTCGGCAGTCAATGTGGCGGTGGCCGCCCAGCTTCTGGAGAGCGAGCTCGGCTACTCCGTTGAGACAGTAGACATCGACGAGAACGCCCAGTGGGCCGCGATCAACACTGGGGACATCGACGCCTCGCTAGAAGTGTGGCCCTCGGGTCACGCCGACAACGTGGCTGACTTCATCGACAGCCCGGATGGCAACGTGGACAACGCCGGATTGATCGGCCCCGTCGGGGAGATCGGCTGGTTTATGCCCTCCTACATGGTGGATCGAGAGCCTGCTCTGGCCACCTGGGAAGGCTTCGCCGATGCTGAGCTGGCCGGCTTGTTCGCCACCGCTGAGACCGGAGACAAAGGCCAGTTCCTCAGCGGCGATCCCAGCTGGACGATCTACGACGAGCAGATCATCGCCAACCTGAATCTGCCGCTGGAGATCGTGTACGTAGGCTCCGAGGCCGGCATCCTGGCCGCTTTGGACGCCGCCTACAGCCGCGAGGATCCGGTGCTGTTCTACTTCTGGACACCGCACTCGGCCTTTGGCTCCTACGACCTCACCCGGGTGGCTCTCCCTGCCTACAGCGATGAGTGCTATGCCAAAGACGCGGAAGGCGGCATCGATTGCGACTATCCCGAGGACGTGCTGTTCAAGATCGTGAGCCGCGATCTGGCTGAGAACGCTCCCGACGCAGACGCGTTCCTGCGGGCAATGAGCTACTCCACGGCCGACCAGATTTCGATGCTGGCCGCTGTCGAAAACGACGGATTGTCTGTGGAAGACGCCGCGGCCCAGTGGATCGCGGCCAACCAAAACGTCTGGAGCGCTTGGCTCCCCTCCTAGGCTCCAGCTGAGAACCGGTGCCGGCGGCCAGCGATAGCCGTCGGCACCGGATCTCCTTTCAATCTTCGAGGAGCAGTCGTTGTACGACTTCATCATCGTCGGAGGCGGCTCTGCTGGCTGCGCGTTGGCCAACCGACTGAGTGCGGATGCCGACAACAGCGTTCTGGTGCTGGAAGCAGGGCGGCGGGATTACAAGTGGGATGTGTTCATTCACATGCCCGCGGCCCTGGCTTTTCCCATCGGCAGTCGCTTTTACGACTGGAAGTACGAGAGCGAGCCTGAGCCCCACATGGGAGGCCGAAGGGTCTACCACGCCCGGGGCAAGGTTCTGGGCGGTTCCAGCTCGATCAACGGCATGATCTTCCAGCGGGGAAACCCCGCTGACTACAACAAGTGGGCCGCCGAACCCGGCATGGAGAACTGGGACTACCGCCACTGCCTGCCGTACTTCAAGCGCATGGAAACTTGCCTGGCCGGTGGCGACCAATGGCGGGGTGAGGAAGGACCGCTGGTGTTGGAGCGGGGGCCAGCCGACAGCCCCCTGTTCACCGCCTTCTTCAAGGCAGTACAGGAGGCCGGGTACGAACTGACCGATGACGTCAACGGGTACCGCCAAGAGGGCTTTGCCGCGTTTGACCGCAACGTCCACCGGGGACGGCGGCTCTCGGCGTCGCGGGCCTACCTGCACCCGGTGATGCACCGCAAGAACCTCGAGGTGGAGACCGGCACTCTCATCAGCCGGGTGCTGTTCGAGGGCAACCGAGCGGTTGGCGTTGAGTACCGCCAACGGGGACGCAAGCACACCGTCCGGGGGGGCCAGATCCTGTTGTGTGCGGGGGCATTCGGCTCAGCCCAGCTGCTTCAGCTCTCCGGGGTAGGGCAGGCTGGCCTGCTGGAGTCCTTGGAAATCCCGGTGGTGGCCGAACAGCCCGGGGTGGGAGAGAACCTCCAAGACCACCTGGAGGTGTACGTCCAATATGCCTCCAGCCAGCCGGTTTCCATGCAGCCCCATCTCAAGCTGTGGCGCCGGCCCTGGATCGGCCTGCAATGGCTGGCCCGAAAAGGGCCAGGGGCCACCAACCACTTCGAGGGCGGTGGTTTTGTCCGCTCCAACCCCGACGAGTCCTACCCGAATCTCATGCTCCACTTCCTGCCTTTGGCCATCCGCTACGACGGCTCGTCGCCGAGCAGCGGACACGGCTACCAAGTTCACGTCGGACCCATGTACTCAGATGCCCGGGGCCATCTGCGAATCAAATCGCTCGATCCACGGGTAAAGCCGGCGATTCAGTTCAACTACCTCTCCACGGAGCAGGATCGGCGCGAGTGGGTGGAGACCATCAGGGTGACCCGCAGCATCATGAGCCAACCGGCGTTCGCCGCCTACAACGCGGGCGAGCTGTCCCCGGGCCTCGAAGTCGCCACCGATAGCCAGATCATGGACTGGGTGGCCCGCGACGCTGAAACCGCGCTGCACCCTGCGGGGACGGCTCGCATGGGGCGTGATGATCAGTCAGTCGTGGATCCCGCAACGATGCAGGTTCACGGAACCGAGGGCCTGGCGGTGGTGGACGCCTCGGTGATGCCCACCGTCACCAACGGCAATATCTACGCGCCGGTGATGATGATCGCCGAGAAGGCAGCCGACATCATCTTGGGCAACGAGCCCCTGACCCCCCAGGACGCCCCGGTCTATTCCGCCGAGTCAACCAAATCCCGGGCCGCCCCGTGATCGGTGATGAGGTTCGAGACCAAATCGAGCACTTTGCGACGCTCATCGGCGGTGGGCGGGGCCAAGCCGAACAGGTCGATGAGCCAGAGCCCGTCACCCACAACCCTGGCCAGCAGTGCCTCTGTTTCGTCGAGCCCGTCGTCGTGACGCAGCCGATCCTGCCAGCGCTGGAACGTCGCCCGAGTGCTGTCCAGCAGGTCGTCGTCCACCGCGGCCGCGGCCAGAATCGACACCGCAGTATCAGTGGCCGCCTTGGTCGGTTCCTGCACGTACTCGAGGTAGGCCAGCGCAAACGCTCCCTGGCGGGCATCGATGCCGTCGGCCAGCACATTCAACTCGGTGTCGAGCACTCCCATCACCTGATTGAGCAACCCGATGATCAGCGCGTCTTTGGAGCCGAAGTGGTAGAGGAAGCCGCCCTTGCTCACCCCGGCTCGGGCCGCCACCTTGTCAAGCGTCAGCGACGACACACCCTCTTGTTTGATCACCTCGGTGGCCGCTTGCAGAATCCGATCGCGGGTCAGCACAGCCCGCTCTTGTACCGGCAGATTCCTGGGCCGATCGGCCGCTTCTCCCATTGCCGGGTCAGGGTAGCCCAAACCAATACCCGTCTGTTCGGACGGTAAAGTCTGATCCGGGGGGCGGCGATGGACACAGCCAGCGAGACAGCCCAAGTCAGGGTCGAAGGCGTGTGGAAGGTCTTCGGCCGAAAGCCCGGTGAGGCTAGGGCAATGGCCAAGGCCGGTGCCTCCCGGGAGGAGATCCAGACCGCCACGGGCAGCGTGGTGGCCGTTCGCGACATCACCTTCGAGGTGGCCTCGGGTGAGACGTTCGTGGTCATGGGCCTGTCGGGCTCGGGCAAGTCCACCCTCATCCGGTGCGTATCCCATTTGGTGAAGCCCACCGAGGGAAGGGTCAGGCTGTGCGGTACCGAGCTCACCCGGGCCGACAGCGCCACGCTGCGCGAGTTGCGCCGCCAGAAGATGGCCATGGTTTTCCAGCACTTCGGCCTGTTCCCCCATCGCAAGGTGGTGGACAACGTGGCCTACGGGCTCGAGGTACAGGGGGTGGACCGCCAAGACCGCCAAGACCGGGCCAGAGAGCTGCTGGACACGGTTGGTTTGGAGGGTTGGGGCGACCACTATCCCCAGCAGCTCAGCGG
>JAPPKI010000441.1 GCA_028820035.1 bacterium
AGATGCGGGGGATTGCCACCACTCGGCTCAAGGTGGCCGTGTTCAGCTTCGCCGGCGCGTCCACTGGACTCTTCGGCGGCCTGTGGGCCTACCAGAACACCTTTGTCGATCCCGACATCGCCTTCATTGAAACCCGCACCATCGATGCGATCATGGGCACGCTCCTCGGCGGGCTCGGCACGGTGATCGGTCCGATCCTCGGCTCGGTGGGGCTGTACTGGCTTCGCGAAGTGCTGTGGACCAATTTGCTCGACTACCACCTCATCGCCCAGGGCGTGCTGTTGATCCTGATCGTGCTGTTCTTACCCAAAGGGATTGTCGGCATCTTCGACCTCCGGGCGGTGTCGCTTCGCAAGATGTGGCGTTGGGGGGCGGTCGAATCGGTCACCCAGGCCGAGGAAGATGTCCACTTGGAGGGCGGCTACGACAGCGAGGTCCGTCAGGCTGAGGCCGCTCGAGCCCGCGCCGTGCCGTCCGACGAGCGCACTCGGATCGTGGAAGCGAACAGCATCGTCAAGCGCTTCGGAGGGCTCACCGCGGTCGACGGGGTGGACATCGAGGTCTTCTCCGGTGAGATGGTCGGGCTCATCGGCCCCAACGGGAGCGGCAAGACCACGCTGTTCGACTGCCTCAGCAGAGTTCACAGCCTGAACAACGGGTCGATTCGCCTCGGCACCACCGACATCACCCGGCTGTCGCCCTATCAGGTCGCTCGGATGGGCATGGCCCGTACATTCCAGGTCATCCGGGTGTACTGCGACCTCACGGTGCGCGAGAACATGGAGCTCAGCGTGCAGTGGGGCGAGATCGGCGTACGCGGTCTATTCCAGCGAAGCGACACGGCGACCCGGACCCAGGCCGAGCAGATCATGGAGTTCCTGATGCTGGCCCCGATGGGCGACGAGCCCGCCGGCACCCTCTCCGGCGGACAGAGGCGCCTGCTGGAGATCGGCATGGCGCTCATGAGCAATCCAACCCTGGTTCTTCTGGATGAGGCCACGTCGGGCATCAATCCGACCCTCATCGAGGACATCAAGGACCGCTTGGTGTCCCTCAACGCCGAACAGGGCGTGTCGTTCCTGATGGTGGAGCACAACGTCCAGTTCGTGGCCGATCTCTGCGAGCGGGTTGTGGTGCTCGACTCCGGCCGCAAGCTGGCCGAAGGAACCCCTCGCCAGGTGATGGAGGAACCAGCGGTGATCGAGGCCTACTTCGGGGCCCAAGGCCGCCAGGATCCGCCCGAAGACGGCGGCAGCGCAAGAGGGGTGGAGAGCCCGTGAGCCCGGTCCAGCCAGGGGGACCGTTGCTGGGGTTGCGGTCGGTGCGAGCCGGCTACGTCGCCGGGCATGACATCATCCGCGGCATCGACCTCGAAGTCCATCGAGGCGAGATTGTCTGCGTCATCGGCCCGAATGGTGCCGGCAAGTCCACGGTGTTCAAGGCGGTGTACGGCTTGGTGCCAGTACGAGCCGGGACCGTGGTGTGCGACGGCGCCGACATCACCAATATCGCCCCCCAGGACGCGCTCTCCACCGCGGGCATCGCCATCGTGCCCCAACTGCGCAGCACCTTCGCCCAGATGACCGTGCACGAGAATCTGGAACTGGGCATGTACCAGTGCCGGGACAAGACCCGGGTTCGCGAACGCATCGACTTTGTGTGCGACTTGTTCCCCAAGCTCGCTGCCCGATCACGCCAGGCGGCTGGCACGCTGTCGGGTGGCGAGCAGCGAATGATCGAGATCGGCCGGTCGCTGATGTGGGAGCCGCGACTGGTGCTGATGGACGAGCCGTCCGCTGGCCTCTCACCCCTGGTGGCCGCGGAGGTGTTCGAAACGATCCGTCGGTTGAACCGGGAGATCTCGCTGACCGTGCTGATGATCGAGCAGAATGCCCGCCAAGGCCTCCAGGCCAGCAATCGCGGCTACGTCATCGAGCAGGGCATCGCCACCTATCAGGGCCTCTCCGAGGATCTGCTGGCCGACCCCAGTGTCCGGCGGGCCTTCCTGGGGGTTCGCGACGAGGTCGCCTAGCCGATATCCAGCGGATCGCCGCAGGAGGGCATCCGGTTGCGGTCGGCGAAGGCGTCCAACAGGGCGTCAACCCCTTCTCCTCGCTCCACACTCACTCGGAACTGGCGGTCTTCTCCGGCTCGGAGGGCCTCGGCGTGGTCCAGACGGTCGTTGAGATAGGTCTCCCAGGTGCCCAGCCACAACCCCACCAGCTCACCGTCATTGCCGTCAGGAGCCGACGCGGCCAAGTCGGCCGTCATGACGGCCAGCACTGCGGTTGAGGCTTCGATCTGGTTGGCCCGGTCGGCCAGCTTGTCGGCCTGGTCGTCCGTATCCTCCAGATCCTTCAGATCGCGGGCTTGGGGAAGCCGGTCCAGTTGGCCGCGGGCCTGGGCGCATCGGGCCTCGGCATCGGCCACCCAATCCCGGTCTTGCAGCCAATCGGGGATCTCGTCGCCGAAGAACCAGATCGTGGCCCCGATCCAAAACACCGCGAACAGCACCACCAACGCGATTCCGATCGACAAGCCGAATCGCCTGCCCGTCACGAACTCATTCTCCCTAGGCCGTCGACTCTCGTAGCATTCGCATGGTGCTTGAAGAACTCGAATCCCGCGGCCTGGTGCAAGACACCACCGATCGGGATCTGCTGGCCCGAAGATTGAGCGGCGGGCCGGTCAGTGTGTACCACGGCATCGACCCTACGGCCAGCTCCCTGCACTTGGGCAACCTGATCGGGGTTCTGGTGCTGAGGCGGTTCCAAGAAGCCGGCCACCGGCCCATCGCCCTGGTGGGTGGGGCCACCGGCATGGTGGGCGATCCCAGCGGGCGCTCAGATGAGCGCAACCTACTGGATGACGAGACGCTGGTCGCCAACTTGTCGGGCATCCGGTCGCAGCTTGAGAAGCTGCTGGATCTCGATGGCGAAGCCGAGTTGGTCAACAACTACGACTGGACCCGCGACCTAACTCTCATCGAGTTCCTCCGAGACACCGGCAAGCACGCCACGGTGAACCAGATGGCGGCCAAGCACTCGGTGCGCAGCCGGATGGAGAGCGAGACCGGCATCTCCTTCACCGAGTTCAGCTACATGCTGTTGCAGGCCTACGACTTCTGGTGGCTGCATTCCCATCACGACTGCGAGCTTCAGATCGGCGGCTCCGATCAGTGGGGCAATATCACCGCTGGGGTCGACCTCATTCGCCGTCGCTCCGGCGTCCAGGTTCACGGACTCACCTGGCCGCTGCTCACCCGGTCGGATGGGGCCAAATTCGGCAAGACCGCCGAGGGGGCGATCTGGCTTGATCCCGAGCGCACCAGCCCCTATCGGTTCCACCAATACTTCATCCAGGTCCCCGACGAGGACGTGGAGCGCAGCCTGCTCCAATTCACCATGCTTCCGGTGGCCGAGATTGCCGACGTGGTTGAGGCCCATCAGCGCGATCCCGGACGAAGAGAGGCCCAGGGCATTCTGGCCAACGAGGTCACCTCCCTGGTCCACGGCCGGCCCGCGGCCACCGCGGCCGAAAAGGCAGCCCGAATCCTGTTCGGTTCTCCGGTGGACGACATGGACGAGGCCGCCCTGGAGGCGATCGCCGCCGAGGTGCCAACCTCCGACGTCCCCGACGGCGGGTTCGATGCTGCCTCAAACAGCTTCGATCTCGTGGAATTGCTGGCCTCTACGGGACTGGCCTCCTCCAAGGGCGACGCCCGCCGGGGGCTGGCAGAGGGATCGGTATATGTGAACAATGAGAGGGTCTCCGGGGAGGACACCGCGGTGGCTGCCGACAGCCTGCTGCATGACCGCTACCTCCTGCTTCGCCGAGGCAAGCGCCGCTACCACCTGTTGCGGGTGGAGTCGCAGTAAAACCCCTGATTGGGTTGGCAAAAGGGGCCGAGTTGCAATCTTGTGATTGAGTTGACGTTGGTGGCTGAGGCCGGTAGCGTTACCACTCGCCTCTGAAACGGGTTTCCTTTAGGTTGCCCCCAGTGGCAGAGCATGGTTCGGCTTGTCCGGGCCGATGCGGTTCTCCCGTCAGGGTCACCGCCTCACGCTCCTTGAAAACGGAAGAGAGGACGGAAAAGCCAGTGC
>JAPPKI010000102.1 GCA_028820035.1 bacterium
CTCACCCCCCGTGATGGTCTCGATTTGATGGGCGCGCCCTGCTCAGGAGTTGACTTCGCCTTCGACTGCATCGGCGCGGAGGCCACCATCGCCCAAGTGGGGCCGTCGCTGCGGAAAAAGCGCTGGGCCGCCGACGAGCGGGCCGTGGCAGTGCTGGTCGGGATACCTGTGGCTGTACCCACCATTGACATCGGCGATCTCTTGATGCACGAGAAGCACCTCACCGGCAGCATCGGCGGCACTAGCCACCCCGAGCGGGACTTTCCCATCTACATGGACTGGTACCGCCGAGGCGATCTCGACCTCGACAGCCTGGTTACCCAGAGATTTGCCCTCGACGAGATCAACGAGGCGGTGGACGCTCTGGAAAGCGGGCGGATCGCCGGGCGATCCATCCTGGTTTTTGACTGAGGGACAGGAGTCAGCCATGCCCGAAATAAGCCAGCCAGAGCCAAGCAATCAGGCTGGGGACGGCGCATCGCGCACCGTGCTCTATGAGCTATCGGGCCACGTGGCCACCATTACCCTCAACCGCCCCGACTCGCTCAATGCCATCAACGGCGAACTGCGCCAAGACCTGAACGAGGCCTGGTACCGGTTCCGGGGCGATGACGATGCCTGGGTGGCCATCATCACCGGAGCGGGCCGGGCCTTCTGCGCGGGTGCCGATATGCGCGACGGCGAGGGATCGGTGGGCGTGTTCGAGGGCACCTTCTGGGAGAAGCCCACCATCAACTCCTTTGAGTCGGGCTTGGAGTTGTTCAAGCCGACCATCGCCGCAGTTAACGGCCACTGCCTGGGCTACGGGCTCACCGGCGCGCTGGCTTGCGACTTCCTCATCGCCAGCGACCAGGCCACGTTCGGCTTCCCCGAGGTGCGCTTGGGCGTACCCACCATCGTGGGGGCCATTCAACTGCCCCGTAAGGTGGATTGGGCTGACGCCATGGAGCTGCTGTTGACCGGCGAGCGGGTGGACGCGGCCCGGGCCCGAGAGATGGGGCTGGCCTGGCGGGTGGTGCCCCACGACGACTTGATGGACGAGGCTCGGGCCTTGGCGGAGCGACTGGTGGCCGCGGCGCCGCTGGCCGTGCGGGCCACCAAGGAGGTGGCCAGCCGCACCCGCACCATGTCATGGGTGGAGGCGGTGCGCTTCGGCGAGACCATGCGGATAGTGGCCGGGGCCACCGAAGACGCTGGTGAGGGCACGACGGCCTGGGCCGAGGGCCGTCCCCCCGACTGGCAGGCCCGGTAGTGGGCCTACGGGCGATCATCGCTTGCCTGGTAGTGGCCGGTTTGGCCTTTGTCGCCCTTTCCCTGGCCGGCATCGTGTCCACTTGGGGACTCGACTGGGTGACCATCGAATCGGAAGAGCCCGAGCCCGAATCCACCCCCGAGCCAACCACCGAGCCCACCGAGGCACCCCCGCCTGCGCCGGTGGTGGTTGAATTGGAGATTGATCCCCGCTATCCCTCCGACACCCAGTGGACGGTGTTCGACGTGCCCTCCGCGCTCAACATCCGAGCCGGTCCCTCTACCGCCCACCAAGTACTGGGCACCGCCAACCTGGGGTCCACCGTCACCCTCACCGGTCAGGTGGTGGAGTCCCCCACCAGCGGCACCTGGGTCCAAATCCGCTCCACCACCGTCGACGGCTGGGTCTTCGCCGCCTACCTGACCCCGGTGGGCTGATCAGCCCAGTTTTCGCGGTCAGAAAAACGAGCGTCAGGAAGTCCCCAGGGCGTCAACGACAGGGATCTCTTCATCGGCAATGGGAGCCATGGGAGTGCGACGGGCCAGGGCAGCTTCGATGTGGGGGGCGAGGCGCTCGGCTTTGGCCGCCTCCCGCTTGTCTTCGCCCTCTTTGAGAGTAGGCATGACCTCTTTGGCGAACATCTCCAACGACTGGCAGATGTGGTCGTGGCGGTTGCGGCCCGACTGCTGGATGAACATCACCTGGTCCACCCCCACGTCGGCATAGCCCTGGAGTTGACGGGTCACCCGGTCGGGCGTCCCGATGCCCAATGTCTCCCCCAGCCCCTCGAACGACTCCCTGGTGGCCTGAAAGCTGTCCCACACATTGGTTCGGCCCGGCTGGTGCTGGCCGATCACGTAGTAGTGCAAGAGGCCGTGGCCGAAGAACTGGAACCCCTCCAAGCCCCGGCGCTCGGCTTCGGCCTGGTCGGCATGCACCGACAAACCCACCACCATGGCGATGTTGGCGTTCACGGTGTGGCCGATGGGCACGCACTCCTCGCGCAGTATCCGGTAGTAGTCGTCCACCCACTGGGCGGCCTCGTCGGGGTTCACGAAGGCGAACGACAGCGCCCCCATGCCCAGCCGGGCGGCCAGCTTTATGGTCTCCTTGTTGGAGCACGCCACCCACAGCGGCGGATGGGGCTTCTGCGCCGGCTTGGGCACCACGTTGCGGCACGGCATGGAGAAGTGCTCGCCCTCATACCCCGGATAGGGCTCCATCACCATCATGTTGCAGCACTGCTCGGTGGCTTCGGCCCACGCCGGGCGCTTGTCGGCATGGGCAATGTTGAACCCGCCCAACTCCACCGCGGCCGACGACTCGCCGGTGCCGAAGTCCACCCGGCCGTTGGATATGAGGTCGAGCGTGGCGATGCGCTCGGCCACCCGAGCCGGATGGTTGTACTTGGGTGGCATCTGCACGATGCCGTGCCCCAGCCTGATCCGCTCGGTGCGCTGGCTGGCCGCGGCCAAGAACACCTCCGGCGCCGACGAGTGCGAGTACTCCTCCAAGAAGTGGTGCTCCACCTCCCAGGCGTAGTCATACCCCAGCCTGTCGGCTAGCTCTACCTGCTCGAGGGCCTCGTGCAGAAGTCGCTGCTCATCCCCCTCCTGCCACGGACGGGGCAGCTGGTGCTCGTAGAAGACTCCGAATTTCACCCTCCAGAGCCTACGCAGCTTTGCTCCGATCAGCCGATCGAGGACGAATGTGTTTAGCATCGCCGCGATGAGCGTTGATCGGGCACCGGTGCTGGTGGGCGTGGCCCAGTACGTGGGGCGAGAAACCGACCCGACGGCTGCGCCCGACCCGGTGACCATGCTCGCCGACGTAGCCACCCGAGCCGCCTACGATTCCGGCGTCGGCCAACCCCTGTTCACGCATGTGGACACCTACTTGCAGATCCCTTTGGCCTATTGGACTCCGGCGAACGGCGCCGCGCTGGTCGCCGAGCGGTTGGGCATAAGCGAGCAAGCCCGTGTGCAACACACCGGTGGCGGTGGCGAGATCGGCGTGCTGGCCGCCAATCATCTCGCCGCTGAGATCATGGCCGGTCGAACCGAGATGGGGGTGATGACCGGTGGCCAAATCTGGAAGACGTTCGAGCGAGCAAAGGCAGCCGGAGTGGAGCTCGACTGGCCAACTGGCGGCGATCCAACTGGTGCCTACGAGCGGTTCGCCGCCGTCGCCAAGCCCATGGTGTCGGCGATCGAGGAACGCCATCAGCTCACCCGCCCCATCCAGGCGTACCCGCTATTCGAGAACGCCCTGCGGGCCGCCCAGGGCTTGACCCTGGCCGAACACGCTCAACGCCTGGGGGAGATGATGACCGAGTTCACCGCGGTGGCCGCGACCAACCCCTACGCCTGGTTTCCCACTGAGCGGAGCGCCGAAGAGCTGTCGACCCCCACGCCCGAGAACCGAATGATCGGCTTCCCCTACACCAAGTACCTGAACGCGGTCTTGAACACCGATCAAGCCGGAGCGTACGTGATGACTTCGGTGGCCAAAGCACGGGAGCTGGGAATCCCCGAAGATCGGTGGGTGTATTGGTGGGGCGGCCACAACGCCGCTGAGGAAGCCTGGTTCGCCAGCACCCGCCCCAACTTCGCCGAATGCCCGTCGATGAAGGATTCCTCGCTGGGCGCGCTAGATCAGGCTGGCGTCGGTGTCGACGACATCGACCTGTTTGACTTCTACTCCTGCTTCCCCGTGGCGGTGCGGATGGCCTGTGCCATGCTGGGCATCGACGAGCTGGACCCCCGCCCTTTCACCGTCACCGGCGGCCTGCCCTATGCCGGCGGTCCGGGCTCGGCCTACAACATGAA
>JAPPKI010000359.1 GCA_028820035.1 bacterium
GTGACGGTGAAGTCGTCGGAGTAGTCGGTGCCCGCCACCGACGCCCCTGAGGCGTTGAGGCCGGTAACCGTGGGGGCAGTAGTCGGGTGGCTATGAGCGCAGGCTGTGCCGTCCCATGTGCCTGTAGTGCAGGTGGTATCAGCGTCGTAAGTTCGGGTTTTGGTGATCAGGCATTTAGTGCCCGACAGAGTGCCCAAGCCGCAGGTGTAAGTAGGCGAACGCGTCTCGGTCGATGAGATCAGGCACTTGGTGCCCGACAGAGTGCCCAAGCCGCAGGTGTAAGTAGGCGAACGCGTCTCCTCCGCGGTCTTGGTGCAGCGGTTCTGCCCGAGCGTGTACCCGGCGGGGCACGACGCAGTAGCCGGGACGGTCTGGTTCACATACCGGTAGCAGATCTTCGATTGGAATACGCCCCCCAGCGTGTATCCCGAAGGGCACGAGGCGTTTGCCGGGATAGAGCTGGCGCCGGGCAACAGGCATCTCGTGCCTGAGAGGGTGCCGAAATCGCAGGTATAGGTGACCGAACGGGTTTGCGTGGCTCTGCGGGTGCATTGGGTGCCCGACAGGGTGAATCCGTCGGGACACGAAACCGCCGCATCCACAGAAGTCGTCGTCGTCTTCGAACACTGCGTGCCCGACAGATCAAACCCGTCGGGACACGAAACCGCCGCATCCACAGTGCTTGTGGTGGTCTCAGTACAGGTGTCTCCGTCCAAGGCGTCGCCCTGCTCGCAGCCCTTGACAGGGGCGACGTCGTGGGCAGACGTCGTGTTCGCGAACACGATCGAAGAGGCAAGCACCGCCAGCGCAACGAACACGACGAACAGCGGCCTCGACACAGCCCTGGAGGGCCCCGGGACAACCCGCCCTTGGCGGGCACGGCCCGGCACGGCGGGCATGGAGTGAGAGATGTCGGCGATTGGAGCTTTGTGTGGCTTCATCGGCTTGGTACCCCGATCTGATGCGCGGCGGATAACTGCCTTTATTCGTCACGCGCGAATCTCGACCGGCAGCCGGAAGCCATGGCGGCTACCGCCGCGAAGCTCCGGCCTAAACTGGGAATACCAATTTGAGAAATGAGCCAGGCCTGCTAATCGACAGGTGCCGAGAGATCAGGCGCGTCGACCGGCCGTCGGATGCCAGGCAGAGGGCCATCGACACAAAGCTGCTTGCGTCGCTCTCTTCACCAAGGAGAAATCGAGTGCCTACCCGATCGGCATTATCCCAGCTAGATCAGGCACCAAGCTCACAAGCGTACGACTAGGTGACAACCCAGCAGAACATCCCGACGTGATCCACCTCATGCGCGTAATCGACCGCCATGCCGCCGAAGCAGGCTACCAGCCCAAACAGGCCAAACCGCTCCGGTGGTGCCACGTCGAGCTGATCGCCCTGCACACTGCCAAGCTGCTCGCGCAACCAGGCCTGCCGACCCAAGCCATCCGACGCGCCCTGACCGATCTGGCCATGATCGCCGTCAGCCACGATGCCGCCCTCCGCAGTAGTGAGCTGCTGGCGCTGAGGTGGGGCGACATTTCCCGCTCTGAAGGCTCGAAAACGGGAAGGGTGCTGATTCGCCGCTCAAAAACCGACCAGTCAGGCCAGGGCGCCGTCTGCACGATTTCCGCCTTCGCGCTCCAAGCCATCGAGCGCATACATCCTCCCGACGCTGAGCCTCACCACCGCATCTTCCCCATCAGCGCCAGCACCTTCAGGCGCCGGTTGAAGGCCGTCGTCCAACAGGCTGGCATCGACCCAGACGGCATCTCAGGGCACTCCCCCCGCATCGGCATGGCCCAAGATCTTGCTGCCGCGGACACCGACATGGCAGCCATCATGATCGCGGGACGCTGGAAGCAGCCTGCAACCGCTGCCCGCTACATCCGCAACCTCGCCGCCGACCACAGCCCAGTCGCCCAATACCTCCGAACCCAAGACCGCATGTCAGACAAGCCCAATATCTTGCGACTTCTGCCCGAGAAGCTGCTCCGACTTCACTCGCTGACAGCCCGACAGCGCCCAACATCAAAGAGAACCTTCATACAAGACCAGCCTGCTGTCATCTACTCAATCAGATCGCTGGTCAAGGAATTGGCAGCCCAGTTGGCCACCTTCTCGCCAGAAATGGGCGCCCGGGAGGGCCAGGGGCGATCCAAATCCACCGGTTGACCCCGGCTGATCACTTGGCGGAGGTTGGAGCGGTCGGCCAGCACGGTGACATCGGCGGCTGGATCACCGTCTACTACCAGCACATCGGCGGCCATTCCGGACGCCAGCGTGCCCACCTCGCCCTCCATTCGCAGGGCGATGGCGCCGTTGGCGGTGGCGCAGGCGATGGCCTGAAGCGGGCTCAGCCCGACAGATTCCACCAGCACCTCCATCTCCCGGGCGTGCCAGTGGCCATAGGGGGTGAGGGCGAAACCCGACTCCGAGCCGCACAGCAGGGGCACCCCGGCGGTGTGGGCCTTGGCCATCATCTTGGCGGTGGCCTCGACCTCGCCCCGGAACACGTCCTGCATTCCCGCCCCGGCGCCCACCAGGTGGCCGTAGTCGGCCAGATTTGCCAGGAAGGTGAAGGTGGGCATGAGGGCGGACCCGGCGTCGATTACCGCCTCTAGGCCGGCTTCGTCCATGAATGAGGCGTGCAAGATGAGGTCTACTCCGGCCTCGGCGCAGGCCCGGGTGCTCTCCGTGGAGCGGGCGTGGGCCATCACCGGGGTTTCCAGCTCGTGCGCGGTGTCGCATACCGCCTTCAGCTCCTCGGGCTTCCAGGCCAATAGCTCGCCCTTGTGACGGGGGATCGAGCCGGTGGCGTGGATCTTGATCCAGTCGGCTCCGTACTTGATGTGGCGGCGGGTCATCTGGATCATCTCGTCGACCGTGGTCACCACCTGGGCGTAGCCCACCACCCCAGTGTCGGGGATGAGCCGCCCGGCGGTGCCGCCCACCGACGTGACCAGGGCCTGCACCCCGGTAGCCATGCGAGGGCCCTCCACCACCCCGGCGTCCACGGCGTCGCGCAACGACGGACCCATGGAGAACAGCGTGTCGGGGTCGCAGAATCCGGTGACCCCGGCCATCAGCAGCTTCTGGAGGTTCTGGGCGGCGATCAGCGCGGCCAGGGTGTGGTCGCGGTGGAAGAACAGCTCGTCGTTGGACTGCACGTCGTCGAAGGTGCAATGGACGTGGGCGTCGATGAGTCCGGGTATGACGGTGCATCCGGCGGCGTCGATGACGGTGGCGTCGGGCTGGTTGGTACCCGCATCGGGGCCGACGGCGGTGATGCGGTCGCCTTCCAGCAGCACTGCGGTGTCGGGCTGGGGCGGGGAACCGGTGCCGTCGATCACCGTTCCCCCGGTGATCAGAATGGGCGTCGGCTCGGTCATCTGACTCAGCCCCTTTCAGTCCCCCAGCAAGGCCGCGGCGGCGTTCTTGACGGACATGCCCACCTCGACGCCTCGGTCGCGGGCCGGCTGGTTGCACGCGCTGATGATCCCCTCATCGTATGCCTTGAAGGCATCCCCCACCGGGGCACTCCAGGCATCGCAGCACGCTCCGGCCAGTCCGTGGGCCTCGGTAATGGCCAACCCGGCGATGCCGGCGTCGTTCTTGCTGCGGCCTCCGTCGGAGCAGATGAAGCCGTGGGGGCTCACCTCCAGCAGGAAATCCGCCCCGCTGCGCCCGGTGTGGCCTGCGGTGACTAGCACGTTGCGGGAGTCCTCAGGCAGGGCGAACACGATTGAGTCGGTTACCACGATCTGACGTCCGCTGTCGGTGGTGGCCTTGACCTCGCGGCGGATCTTGGTGCCCTCGTCTACCTCGCCGGGATCATTGTCCAACAGCAGCTTGGCCGCCTCCGAAACGGCCATACCCTCTGTGACCCCGCAGCGCTCGGCATAGATGTTGAGCCGGGAGATGACCCCGGTCTCGTACAGGTCGAGACCGTTGCCCAGCTCCGCGCTCATCCCGTCGGCGGTGGCCGCGGGGATGCCGAGGGCCTCCAAGAACCAAAGCCCGGAGATGCCTGCGCCGTCTTTGCCGATGCACCCGTCGTGGCCGATGACTCCCTTCGGC
>JAPPKI010000412.1 GCA_028820035.1 bacterium
TCGCCCGCGCCCAGGCCCAGGCCCTTGAGCACATTGGCGAACTTGGACACCTCGGTCAACAGTTCGGCGTAGGTGATGGTCAGGGTGTCGCCCGGCTCGCCCTCCCAGTAGAAGGCGATCTTGTCGCCCTTGCCGTCTTCGACGTGGCGGTCGAGGCAGTTGTACGAGACGTTCAGTGTGCCGCCGATGAACCACCGTGCGAAAGGCAGGTCCCACTCCAGGACGGTGTGGAAATCGGAGTCCCAACTGAGCAGGTCGCGGGCTTGCCGAGCCCAGAATGACTCATAGTCGGCGCTGGCCTCGTCGTAGAGCGAGCGGTCGTTGGCCAGCGCAGCGGCGGCGAAGTCGGCGGCAGGAGCAAAGGTGCGGTCCTCGACGTAATAGTCCTCGATGGTGGCGTCGGCCATTGGTCGGTCCTTTCCGATGCTCTTGTGGGACAGCGCGGCGAGCCTACATCTTGCCGCTTCGCGAGGGATAGGGTCACCGAATGGCCTTCTTGCGGTTAGGGAGTTGATCGGCGGTTATGGATATAAGAGTTGCCACTCTGTGCGATTTCGCCCAGGTGCGAGAGGGGCTGCTGTTTGTGAGTTCGGCGGGCATCACCCGGGTGTATCGGGAGTCGTTTCCCGCACCCATCGGAGTCATGCTGGCGCTGGTGCTGGAGATGTCGCCGGTTGAGGCCGCCAATGCCAACAAGATCAAGGTGAGAGTGGAAGATGCCGACGGCCAGAAGCTGGCCGAGATGGTGGGCGAGGTCCAGGTGAAGCTGGGTTCGGGCCATGATCCGGGCGAGATGGTCAACGTGCCATTTGTGGCTGATTTCCGGGCGATGAAGCTGCCCTCGCCGGGCCGCTATCAGGTGGCCATCCACCCAGAGGTCGATGGGGCGAACCCGGTGGCGCTTGGGTTTCGAGCTGCAGTCCGAGCCAAGACCTGATTGGCCTTATTCCGGTATTGGCACGTCCCATTCGGCCACGGTGAATCCGCCCAGCCCGGCCGGGTCGAGCAAGGCCTCGGCTTCAATGGCCCGACTGCGTCCGGCCAGCGCGGCAAGATCGCCTTGGGCCGCCCCTGCCCGCCAGGCGGCGTTGCCCTCGGCTACCAGCTCATCAATGCCGTGGGCTCGCAGCCAGGTCGCCTGAGCGGTGACTCGGGTGGGAGGGCACACGGCAGAGAGCTGGTCGAGTGCCACTTCGCAGGTGATATCCTGGGTACCGGGGGCAGACCACGGGTCATCGCCCCGCTCGTGGCCTCGGTATGTCCGCAACCACTCAGGCCACGGCCGGGAGGCCATCTCCGCGGTGGTGCTCATGTAGTCGATGACTACAACCGTGCCTCGCTCCAAGACGGACAGCGTTTTGTCCAACCAGGCACAGGCCTGGTCTTGGCGGGGAGTCAACCGGGTCTCGGGGCTGGGCCGATGGTTGCCCACCTCGTAACCCGCGGGATCGAAGAGGCGCAGCGGCAGGTTGTCCAGCAGCTCGTTGGCCAAGATGACCCCGGTGATCGGTCCGTCGGACATGGCGGGGGTTGACTCTCCTACTGTGTGGGCAGCCCGTCCTGCCGTGCTGCGCTCGACATTGATCCATCGCAGGGCCGGTGTGCAGCCAGGCTCTGCTTTGGCCACGGTGCGGGCCAAGGTGCCCGGTCCGGCACCGACGTCGATCACGGTGAAGGGATCGGGTTGGCCCAACTCCTCCCAGCGCCGGTCCAGCATCCGGCCCACCACCGCACCGAACAGCGGTCCGACTTCAGGGCTTGTGATGAAGTGGCCGCTGCGCCGCCCGGCTTGTCCTGATTCGTAGAACCCGTGCTCAGGGTCATACAGCGCCCGTTCCATGAACTCGGCGAAACCGGTCATGTCACTCGGCGAAACTTGTCATGGCTCACGGCGAACCCCACGGTTCCAGTATGGCGATGCCGGCAACTGGGAACCTCAGCGGTGCGCTGCATTTGTGTTGTCAATACACTGTGGCCATCGAATGAGCGGAACCGCGTGGATCGCGGTACCCGGCACTGGAGGCAACATGTCTGAGACCCCGATGAGCCGGCCCGGCGAGGTCGCCGGCTGGCCGAAGCTGACCGTTACGTATCGGACCGATCCGGCTGGCATTGAGCAAGTACTCCCGCCGGGGCTTACCGCGGGCGAACCGATCGTCACTGTGGGGGTGTACTGCGTGCCCGTGCTGGGCGAACCCGAATACGGCGTGAGCGTGAAGGTGCCAGCCAGCTGGAAGGACGTGAGTGGTCAGTACAGCCTGGGCTTGGGCATCGACCAGGAGGCCGCCATCTTCATCAGCGGCGAGACCAACGGCCAGCCCAAGTACCCGTGCGACATCCGCTTCTACCGCCTGGGCAACCGAGTAGAGGCCCGGACCATCCATCAGGGCTACACGTTCCTCGAGTTCGAGGGCGATGTGACCGGAGCGGTGGAGCCGAAGGCGGGCGAGTACACCGAGCACGAGTGGTGGACCAAGTACTCCCGGGCCATCGGCGGCGCGGAGAAGGAGTATGACTTCGCACCCCACGTGGTGGATGTGGCCACCACTTTCGAACAAGTCCACGTTGAGGAGATCGACGGTGAGCTGAGCCTGCTGGACAGCCCCTGGGATCCCGTGGCCCGCTACTTCCCCATCGTCGAGCAGCTTTCGGCGCAACTGGTGACCAACCGGATGATCGACCGGCAGATCACCAACGCCGGACCGCTGGATCCTGATGCGTTTTGGCCGATGGCCGACGTCATCAGCGGCTCCCGGTGGCCCGGCACCAGGGGTGGCCCCCGCAAGCCCTAGGGCCGGCTAGAACGACAAATCAACCAGGCGTTCGCTGAGGTCCCAGAGGGCGGCCTCAGTGGGCGGGTTGTAGATGTGGGGGGCGTAGCCGATTTCGCCTGTCCCCGGCTCGGCCACACTGCAGTCGGCCAGATACTTGCCGCTGTGGTCGGCCAGTTCGGGAGAGGTAGCCGCCCATACCTGGGTGGCCGCACCAGATTCCAGGGTCTTGTACTGGAGGCCTTGGCCTGAGGACGAGCTGGCTTTGGCCCGCTCTCTCATGCCCTCGATCATCTCTTTGGTCATGTGGCGGCCCAGCTTGGTAGGGATCGCGCCGGGATGGACCGACAGCGACAGCAGTTCAGCATCGAAGCGCCGAGCCAACTCGGCGGCGAAGTGAATATTGGCGGTCTTGGAGCGCCCATAGGACACCCAGGGGTCATAGGGAGTGCGTTCGAAGTTGGGATCGTCAAGGTCGACATCGGAGATGCGGTGGCCACCGGACGACAGGGTGACCACCCGTGGATTCTCAGCTTGGTGCAGCAGCGGCATCAGCCGGGCAGTCAAGGCGAAGTGACCCAAGTGGTTGGTGCCGAACTGCATCTCGAAGCCGTCGGCGGTTCGGCCGAAGGGGCAGCACATCACCCCGGCGTTGTTCATTAGCACGTCGATGCGGTCGAACTGGTCGGCTGCTTCGGCGGCGAAGCTCTCCACGCTGGACAGATCAGAGAGATCCAATTGGTGCGTCGACAGGTTGGCGTCGGGCACCGATGAGCGAATGCGGTCGGCAGCCTCAAGATTGGCCTCGGGATTTCGGGCCAGCATGGCCACCCGGGCGCCGCGAGCAGCCAGCACCCGGGCAGACTCCTCACCGAGCCCGCTGGTTGTGCCGGTGACCATGAAGACCTGCCTCGACAGGTCGAGTCCGTCAACGACCTCTTCGGCGGTGGACTCTCGACTGAACGAACTCATGCTGCGGCCTCCTCCTCGACATCGGGAAGATAGTCCGCTGAAGGGGAAGCTGCCGATCAGTCCTCAAGGTCTTCGATGCTGCGAGGCCAGTCGTCTTTGAGGAGGCGGGACAGCGAGCGGTCGGCCAGCACCCGGCCATCGGTTTGGCACTGGGGGCAGTAGTTCACCTCGTTGTCGGCGTACAAGATGCGCTGAACGGGAACCCCGCACACCGGGCAGGGCTGATCGAACTTGCCGTGGACGGCCATTTCGCTGTGGAAGGCAGTGACCTTGTCGGGGAAGCCATCGCCGACTGTTTGGCGATGGCGGTCGGTCCAGTCGATCAGCGTG
>JAPPKI010000262.1 GCA_028820035.1 bacterium
GGCCACCACCGTGCCCCGACGGGTTTATGACGTCGATTCTCGCTCGTCGCTGCTATCGGCCGAGCAGGTGTCGGTGGCCTATGGATCGGTGCAAGTGCTCTTCGAAGTGGACCTACAGGTGGAAGAGGGCGCGGTGGTCGCCTTGTTGGGCACCAACGGGGCCGGGAAGACCACGCTGTTGCGGGCCATCTCCGGCCTTGAACCCACCGTCGGCGGTCGCATCGTGTACGCCGGGCTGGACATCACCAAGACCCGCCCCACCTGGCGGGTCGGCATGGGGCTGCATCAGATCGTGGGAGGAGAGGCTGTGGTCGGCCCCCTCACCGTGGCCGACAACCTCAGCCTCTTCGGCCACGGAGTCAGCCGTGATCAGCGCGACCAGGGAATTGCCGATGCCTACCGCCTCTTTCCCCGATTGGCCGAACGGTCGAACCAGCGGGCGGCCACCCTGTCGGGCGGCGAGAAGCAGATGCTCTCATTGGCCAAGGCCATCATCTCCCCACCCCGTCTGCTGCTGATCGACGAGTTCTCCTTGGGCTTGGCCCCGACGGTGATCGCCGACCTGCTGCCGGTGGTCCGTCGTATCGCCGAGCAGGGCGCCGCGGTGCTGCTGGTGGAGCAGTCGGTCAATATCGCACTGTCGGTTGCCGACCACGCCTACGTGATGGAGAAGGGCGAGATCGGCTATTCGGGCCCCGCCGAGGAACTCCGGTCCCGACCCGACCTGTTGCAGGCCGCCTATCTCGAAGGCTTGGCCCAAGCCCTCCGCCACGCTCCCACCTCCCAGAGCAATGACGGCGGAATCGGAGCGCAGGCTCAGCCTCAGCGGGACCAGGCTCACGGAGCGCAGTGATGGGCTCGTTCGACGTCTCCGGCCCGCTGTTACTGCTGGGAACCATCTTCGGCTTGGGATACGCCCTGCTGGGCATCGGGCTGGTTCTGGCCTACCGATCCAGCGGCTTCATCAACTTTGCCCATGGCTCCATCGGCTTGGTGGCCGCCTCGATGATGTCGGTGGTGGTCAAGGACTACGGGGTGCCCTACTGGTTGGGCTTTGTCGGCGCCCTGATCGTGGCGGCGCTGCTCGCGGCCGGAATCGAGTCGTTCGTGGTCCGAAAGCTGGCCGCCGCGCCCAAGGTGCTGGCCATGGTTGCCACTCTGGGGGCGGCCGAGGCCCTGCTGCTGCTGTCGCTGTCGTTCTCCAAGGGGGGTCTGGGCGGGGGAAACTTCCCCCAGCCGCCGGGATTCCCCCAATTCGACCTCACCGTGTTCGTGTCGCCGTCGGCCACCGCGCTGTTGTGCCTGTCGCCGGTGGTAGTGGGCGGGCTCTATCTGTTCCTCCAGCGGAGCCGATTCGGCCTCGCCATCCGGGGGGCGGCGGCCAACCCCGACTCGGCCACATTGGCCGGGGTGGATCCCCGGCACATGGCCATGCTCTCGTGGGCGCTGGCCGGGGGCATTGCCGCGTTCGCGGCCATGCTCATCATCCCCAACCAGTCGACGGTCACCGCTGATGCCCTTGGCCCTGACTTCATCATCCGCGGCCTCGCGGTGGCGGCCCTGGCCCGATTCGCCAACCTTCCCATCGCGCTCCTCGCCGGGCTGGGAATCGGATTGGTCGAGCAGATCCTGGCCTCCAATCCCGAGGCCACCGGCTGGTTCGAGGTGGCCCTGTTCGTGCTCATCCTGGTGGGGGTGGCCATGCAAGTGCGCGTCGGCCGAGAGCTTTCGGAGCGCTGGTCGAGCCTGTCGCCCAGCCGCCGCCTCCCCGACTCGTACCGCGACATCTGGTTGATCCGGAACCTGGGCTGGGTTGTCGGCGGCGTCGCCGCCGTGGCCGCCGCGCTGGTACCGCTGGGGATCAGCAACCGCTCGGCGTTCGTGCTGTCGACCATCGTTGCCTTCGCCACCATCGGCATCTCGGTGAGCTTCCTGACCGGCCTGGCCGGCCAACTGTCGCTGGGCCAGGTGGCCTTCGCCGCCATCGGCGCGGTGGCCGGTGTTCGGGTGGCCGTCGACACCGGCAGCCTGCTGCTGGGCCTGCTGTGCGGCGGAGCGGTCGGTGCGGCGGCGTCGGCCGCAGTGGGGCTGCCCGCCCTGCGGGTGCGGGGCCTGCTGCTGGCCATCGCCACGCTGGCCTTTGCCCTGGCCACCTTCAGCTGGCTGCTCCGCCAAGACTGGGCGTTCGGCGCCGGTTTGTCGTCGCGCCCCGCCAGCGTGCTCGGAATCGAACTCACCACCTCACGGGCCTTCTACTTTGTGGCGCTGGCGGTGTTCGCCGGCGTGCTGGCCGTCGCCCACGTATTGCGCCGATCCTCGTTCGGGCGCTCCCTGGTGGCGGTACGCGACAACGAGGCCGCCGCCCGGGTGTTGCAGATCGCCCCTCGGCGCCTGCTGTTGCAGGCCTACGCCTTCGCCGGGTTCGTCGCCGGAGTGGGCGGCGTGATCCTGGCCATGAGCAACACCTTCGTCACCCGCAGCATCTTCACCCCCAGCGACAGCATCAACGTAGTCTCGCTGGCCGTCATCGGCGGCCTCTCGGAGCTCACCGGCCCCCTGTTCGGGGCGGCCTATCTGATCGGCATCCGGGAGTTCTTCGACCTGGAGCTCTCGGCCTTGGCCGGGTTGAATGCCGCCTGGCTGATCTTGATCCTGGAACAGCCTCGGGGTTTCCACGGGCTTCTGGAAACCACTCGGCGCAACCTCATCGACCAGATCGCCCGGTTGCGAGGTGTCGACCCGGTCGCAGCCCGAGATGAGGAGGCCGAGCACGAGGCTGGCACAGCTTCGGTGGTGCCCGCAGAATCAGCCCCGCCCACAAGATCTGGCGGGACGGTGCTGGAAGTAGGGGGCCTCACCCGCAGCTTCGGCGACTTGGTGGCGGTTGACGACGTGTCGTTCACCGTCACCGAAGGCGAGACGCTTGGGCTCATCGGGCCCAACGGTGCTGGCAAGACGACAGTGTTCGAGCTGGTCAGCGGATATCTCCGCCCCCACGCGGGCACGGTGCTGTTCGAGGGCGCCGATGTCACCGGACTGACCCCAGAGGCCCGCAGCCGCCGAGGTCTCGTGCGCTCCTTCCAGAACGCCCCGCTGTTTCCCACCATGACCCCCCGCGACATCGTCTTCCTGGCCAACCAGCGGGCTCACCAGCACGGCTTCGTGGTCGGCGGCTCGCGCACTGAGCGGGAGCTCGAAGACCATACCTCGGACACACTGGCCATGTTCGGCCTGAACCGGTTGGCCGATCAGCCGGTCAGCCTGCTGTCCACCGGCACCCGGCGTCTAGTGGAGTTGGCCGCCAACGTGGCCCTGCGCCCCCGCCTGCTGCTCATGGACGAGCCGTCAGCCGGAATCGCCCAGGCGGAGACCGAGGCGTTGGGGGCGGTGATCGCCCAAATCCGCCAGGCCTACGGCATCACCCTGGTGGTGATCGAACACGACATGCCGCTGCTGACTTCGGTGTGCGACCGCCTCATCGCCCTAGAGGTGGGGGCGGTGATCGCCGAGGGCACCCCCGCCGAGGTGCAGGCCGATCCAGCGGTGGTGCAGAGCTACCTGGGCGGCGACCCCACAGCCATCGCCAGGAGCGGATCAATCACGCCCCCTCCACGTCACTAAACAGATCGCGCCTGCGGAAAGAAGCGGTCATGAACCGGGCGAAGGCCTTGCGCCGGGTCAGCCACACCACCCGAGCGCCCGACTTGTCGGCGGCCAGGATGTGGTCGGCCAGCCAGGGGGTAACGGTGTGGACGTGGTCGCCCAGAATGTTGAATATCTTCTTCGACTTCTCCCACTGCTCTGAGGTGAGGTCGTAGTCCCCGGTGAGCAGGTCGGTCACGACAATCCCCGGCGACACGGTGCATATCTGCACGGGGGTGTCGGCAGTGTCCTTGCGCAGGGCCTTTTGCAGATAGCGGACCGCCCGCTTGGTGGCCCCGTAGGCCGCCATGCCGGGCTGGGTGGCGCCGTCGGAACCGAACCCCTCGGTGTTCCACACCTGGCCGTGGCCTTCGCCCACCATGTTGGCGATGGCTGTCTTGCTGGCCAGTAG
>JAPPKI010000091.1 GCA_028820035.1 bacterium
GATCTGCACGGCATAGCCGTAGATCCCAGCAAGTACGTCTAGGGCGCCGTGCTCGCCGGGGGATTCAAAGGCATCTTTCACTACCGCTCGAGCCAAAAAATCGGCAATAACCACCTTCTTGAACATGCCCCGGCCGATGAGCCTGACGGCGTGGGCTACCTCCGCCCGATTGGGGCGGGCTTCGGAGCGCAACTGGGGCATGAACTCGGTGGCCCGAACGATCGGGCCGGCTACCAGCTGGGGGAAAAACGACAAGTAGACCGCGAAGTCGAGCAGCATTGCCTCCTCGGTGCGGCCCCGGTGAACATCCACCACGTAGCTGATGGCCTGGAAGGTGAAGAACGACACCCCCACCGGCAGCACTATGTCGAGGGCGGGGCTGGAGATTCCCAGGTTGCGGTCGAGGCTGTCGGTGAAGAAGTCGTAGTACTTGAAGAAGGCCAGAACCCCCAGCGACAGCGTCACCCCGCTGGCCACCGCAAGCTTGCGAACCCGTTCGCTGTTGGCACGCACGTTGATTGCGGCAGCAATCGCATTTCCCAAGGTCATGCCTACCAGCAGCAGCACGAAACGGGCGTCCCAAGCGGCGTAGAACCAGTATGAGGCTCCTAGCAAGAATAGCTTCCATGGCACCGGCCACCGCCGCAGTACCCACGCCACTGGCAGCACCACAGCAAAGAACGCAGCAAAGCTGAAAGTGGGAAAAAGCACCCGCGCCAACCTATATCCAGCTAATGCCGGGCTACACAGCGCACCCAGGCGTCAACGATCCCCGCTGATCCCAAGAAGCGCCCACGGCAGGATTCGAAAACTCTACAAAACCCCTGGTTGAGGCGCTATATGGGCTCGACGATTGGCTGCATCCCCCACTTTATCCCCGGTTTCTGTCGCGGTTGTGGTGGTTCCTGGCTGAAGTCGCGATGCGGTAATGGGCAGGCAGGAGTCGGACCTCTCTGCTCCAATTCCGGCGGCCTGTCTCCCTACCACGCTCACCGCCTATTCCTGATCGCGAAGTGACCGACCAAAGGGGGCACTTGGAATCCTGCAGACTCTGGTCTTGCAATCTAGATGCCTCCTGGATAGTTCGACAGATAGGACTTGCATGATGCGAAAAGTTTCATACAGGATGTCCCCGCATTCCAGGGCATCAGTGTGCCCCTAGGTTGGTGGCGACTTGGGACGCAAGAACTCGCAATGAGCACGACGATCCAGACGAGGAGCGTAGAGGAACTCCGTCTAGGAGCACTGGGCTATCGGCACCTTGCGCATGCCGAACTTCCACACATAGTCAGCTTCTCAGGGGGTCGGTCTTCTGCCGCCCTCGCATTCATGGCCGCCAAGGAAGGGCTGCTTCGGCCAGAACGGGGTGATGTGGTTCTGTTTGCGAATACGTCGGCGGAGCATCCAGGTACTTATGAGTTCGCCGCTCGGTGCAAAGACCGATTGGAGACCGAATTCGGACTTCCGGTCCTTTGGTTTGAGTTCTGTACGGTTGAGGATGCCTGGCGAGGTGAGTATCGACGTAAGGCATCGTACCGTCTGGTAAAGCCGATCCCTATCGAAGAAGACGCCGACGGGTTCCGTTCCTCGGGGGAACTATTTGAGGAGATGGTCTCCTGGCAGGGGATGCTGCCGAACCCCCACTCTCGCACTTGTACGGCCAGGCTTAAGCTCTACCCGTCGCATGAATTGATCTCCGAGTGGCTTGGCCAAACTGATGGGCCGGTTCACGCAGGCCATCACTGGACCCGCAAGGGTGGATTGGTAGACCCCCAACGGGTAGCAGATCAGTACGTCCGCAACGGCGGTACGGCTCCTGTTGAATCCGTCCTTAAGCGTGCTCGGTTTCTTGCCGAGTTGCCAGCAGCACGCCGGGCTCAACTTTGGTCGGACTTCACTCGAGCACCGGTCCCGGTGGCAAAGGAGGGTGCTCGGCGGGTTCACATGCGCGGTCCCAATGCTGCCTTACACGTTCGGCTGCTGGGCCTGCGCGCAGACGAGCCCAATAGGGTTGATCGGGTGCTCTCTCGCACGCTATTTGCAGAAGGGGCTACAACGGCAGTTTGTACTGTGAGAACTCAGCCTCCAGGGGAGATGCCCTACTTCCCCCTCTTTGATAGTGGCATCGAAGCCGGGGACGTTTCACGTTTCTGGGACAGCCAGGATTTTGACTTGGACATTCCATCGGGTGCAGGGAACTGCGTGTTCTGCTTTATGAAGGGAACCCGCCAGCTTGTGGAGATTTCCGTACGGCGAGATCCGAGACGCAAACCGGGAACCCCGACAGACATCGGCTGGTGGGCGCAGTTTGAGCAGCGCCATGCGCGGACGGCCCCACGGCGCAACGGTCGTGGCATGTCTCGTTTCGGCTTCTTTGGAGTAAACGCAACAACATTTGGGGAAATTGCCGACGGCGATTCGGGCCCGCCTAGTCGGTACGAGTACGGCACACCCGCCTGTGACTGCACGGACTAGTCATGGATGAACAACGCTCTGATCTATATTTTGGTGTCACTCATCAGCCTTGCGGCTTCACCAGTGGGGTTGTTGCTCAGTTCGATGGATCTGAAGAGCCGGTAGTGCGTGAACTAATTCAGAACAGTCTGGACGCTGCACGCGACGTAGGGAGACCAGCGGAAGTTCACTTCGTCATAGATGAGGTTCCAAAATCGTCGCTTCCAGGATGGAACACCTATCAAGAAGTATTCGGCAAGGCGGTCGTAGATAGGAAGCGGTGGCATGATGGGTCGCCTTCGCATGACGAGAAAACTGTCATTGACCACATCAGGGAAGCCAGCAAAGGCCCGATGATCCCGGTATTGCTATGCACCGACAACGGGCACGGCTTGAACTCAAAAAGGATGGACGCGCTCCTGACACCGGGAAACACCAGCAAGGGTGATCAGGGCGCCGGATCATTTGGGCTCGGACATCATGCCGCGTTCGGAGCATCCGACCTCCGCTATGTCCTGTATGCAGCCAGATTCCGAACCGAAGATGGCGAATTGGCTTCAATCGCGTCGGGGCACACCATCCTCGCGAGCCATCGCGACACCGATTCACCTTCAGGGAGCATTCTTGCGGCAGACGGATATTGGTTCCGTCGCGGTCAGGGAGAGTCGGCATTTGATGGGACAGATAGCAGCTACCCTTCAGAGCCGCCGAACATGTTGGCGTCACACCTGGATGACATGCATGACACCGGCACGGTGGTTTGCATCGCCGGCTTTAACGACTTCCGCCGAGACGACAACGATCCAGAATCTGCGGAGCTAATTTGCCGGGTTACTGCAGCAAATTTTTCTGCTGCTGTGCATGACGGCACACTGACGGTTCGAGTCGAAGATGAGCGCAATGGTGTAGTCCAAGTCGTAACCAAGGAGTCTCTCGGGAGCGTGCTCGAATCGATATCGGGCCAACGGAGAGCAAGCAAACGAGGGCAGGTCAGCGGCGAACTCGCTTACAACGCCTGGAGAACAGTTAATGAGGGTCTTCGCGTTGAAGCTCCAGAGGGCGAGAGACTGTATTTTCGGCATTTGCAGCCAAGTGAACAGTCAGTAACCAGGGTTCACGTCTTCCGACGAGGTATGTGGATCGACTCCCGGGTGCCTGGTCTTCGTGATTCCGATTTTGCCAAGACCCAACCCTTCGATGCTGTGTTGATGTTGGACTATGGACCGCTAGAAGAACTGGTGAGGAATGCAGAAGGGCCCGAGCACCGGGGAGTGGACCGGAGACGCCTCCATGATCCGACAAAGAGGAGTCAGGACAAGCAGAAGCAGCTTAAGGAACACATTGAACGCGTTGCTGCTCTCCTTAGGGCTGAAGCAGGTGAGCGCGAAAACGAGGGCGAATTCATTCCGCCAGGATTCGCCACCATCTCAGGGCACGCATTGCGTGCCGCTGAGCCAGCACCTAAGCCTCGCCTTCCCTCTGGCGGAGGTCGTGAGCGAAAGCCGATTACGGGGGGTAAGAAGACGACGGGAGCCGACAACAAGAAGCAGCGGCGAGCCGGATCCCCTCGCCCAGGTTCGATGCCTCGCTATAGGTC
>JAPPKI010000247.1 GCA_028820035.1 bacterium
GCCACCGTCTCCACCATGGGAATGCACTTCACGGCCTGGTTGGCTCCGGCGAAATAGCCCGGTCCGTCGCGCAGTGCCACCCGGGTGGGGCCGAAGCTTCGCGATCCCTCGGGGGCGTAGCGGCACGATCGCACCGCGGCCTCGGCCTCTTCCCGGCTGTTGACCATGGGGATGATGATGCCCATTGCCCCGGCATCCAGCATTCGGCCGATAATGCCCTGCTCGTTCCACGGCACCCGCACCACCGGGGTGGCCGTGCCCAAGTCGATGGCGGTCAGCATCGGCAGCGCGTCGGAGTAGTCGGCCAGGCCATGCTGCATGTCGATGCACACGTAATCGAACCCGGCCCGGGACATGATCTCGCAGCTCATCGCCGTCGGCAGGCCCGCCCAGGCCCCCAGCGCGGGGCGCCCCGAAGCGAAGGCCTCGGCCAGCGGGTGGGATACGGTTGCCGCGTCGCTCATGGCCGCAACCGTATCCCCCTCTGTGAAGGTTCGGTCAGTTCAGATTCGCCCGCCTACGGCGTGGCGTCCCGCATCGGGCCGGCCGGCACCAACTCGCCCCGTGCGCCCACATCTGGGTCTTGTTCTAAGAGCTGGAAGGAGTCGTTGCTGGACAATTTGTCCGGCCCAAATGAAGCGTAGGGCTGGCCGGCAACCGAGAAATCTCCGATGGTGGCGATGGCCTCGGCGAAGGTCTCGTGGGTCAGGTTGGGTCCGGCCGCGGTGGCCAGGAGCTCGAATAACTGGAAGAACCGGCAGTGGGCGGACAGAGAGGTAAACCAAAGCGGCTCGCCCACTTCGAGGGTGTCGGGGTGCTTAACCTCGATATCGGGATGCCTGGCATTGAAGGCGTCCAGGCATTCTTTGAACCGGGGATCGGTCTCGAATATCTGGGCATTTGTCATGGGCCCCACGGTGATCACACCCCGGGCGGACTCGGGGTTGACGTTGGCACCGATGTTGCCGCCCAGCCCGGAGGAGTCGGTGGCCCAGATATCCACTTCGAGGCCGTTGAGCCTGGCATTCTCGACGCCGGCCGAGGCGTTGCCCACCAGCAGCAGAGTGTCGGCACCCGATGCCCTGATGCGCTCGGATAGGGAGGCCCACTCCTGGTTCTGGGCAACGAGATCGGCCACCTGCGAGGAGGTGGCGACCTCGAGCACGGGCTCGACTCCCCGATCCCGCAACAGGTTGGCAACGTTCTCGAGTTCCGGGGCAGCAGAGAGGTCGGCGACTACCGCTATCGCCCTGTCCTCGAGCATTCCCTCTTCTGCGAGCAGGGTGAACAGGGCACCGGTGCTGACCTCGCGCGTCGCCCGCGCGTTGACCCAGGGAGCCCGGGCGTCGGCCAGGCGGTCGGGGGAAATGATTCCCCCTACCATGATCGTCTCCTGGGTGCCGACGACGCAGGTGTTGGCCACCTCGGCCGGGCCGAGGAACCCGAACAAGATTGCGAACACCTCGTTGTCCTCGGTCAGCCGTAGGCAGGCGGCCTCGGCCTCGGTGGCGCCGATGGGGTTGTACTTGTCTGTGATGGCTACCAACTGGCGGCCGTTGATACCGCCCCGCTCGTTGATGTCGTCGACCAGCGCCTGGATTTGCAGATCTTGGTCGCCCCAAGTGGACGGGGAGAAGCCGAGTTCAACCAGCAGGTCGGCGTCGAGGTAGGTGACGCCGACGGTGATGGTGTCGGCGGTTACGCCCCGCCACGTGGCAGTGAGGGGAATCTCGGGCTCCGGCTCCTCGGTGGGGGCCGGTTGGAACTCGGGCTCTTCCTCTTCGGGAGCCTCTTCTGGCTCGGGCTCAGCGGGGGCGGCCTCTTCGGCCTCGGGTTCGGGCGCTTCTGGTTCTGGCTCCGGCTCGGGCGCGGCCGGTGCCTCAGTAGCCGGCGCTGGAGCTGGGGCGTCAGCATCGCCATCGTCGTCGTTGCCTCCGCATGAGGCAGCGACCATGGCCAGTGCCACAAGCATCCCGATCAGCCAGCGCGTCTTGGTGGTCTTCATGAGGTCCCCCCTGTGTCCCTCGGGGATGCCGAACTCGGACCAGCTCCGGCTGACCGGCCGGCTAAGGCATCATATACGAACAGGGTTTACTGGTGCCCCTGAGCGGGTCACCGCGTACTGGCGCTCGGTGGCGTCGCAAGGCCCCCGGCCGTAACTGCCTTTGTGAAGGCTCTGTCAGTTCAGATTCGGCCGCCTACGGCGTGGCGTCTCGCATCGGGCCGATCGGCACCAGTTCGCCCCGTGCGCCTCGATCCGGGTCTTGTTCCAAGAGTTGGAAGGAGTCGTTGCTGGAGAGCTTGTCGGCCCCCAAGGATGCGTAGGGCTGGCCGGCAATCGAGAACTCTCCGATGTTGGCGATGGCCTCGGCGAATGTCTCATGGGTCAGGATGGGCCCGGCCGCGGTGGCCAGCAACTCGAAGATCTGGAAGAACCGGCAGTGGCCGGACAGGCTAATAAACCAAAGCGGCTCGTCCTCTTCGAGGGTGTCGGGGTGCTTGATCTCGACATCGGGATGCCTTGAAGTGACCGCCTCCAGGCATTCCTGGAACCGGGGATCCGTCTCGTAAATCTGGGATCCGGTCATGGCCCCCACGGTGATCACGCCCCTAGCCGACTCGGGTTGGACGTTGCCCCCGATGTTGCTGCCTAGCCCGGAGGCGTCGGTGGCCCAGATGTCTACCTCAAGGCCGTTGAGTGCGGCGTTCTCAATGCCGGCCGAGACGTTGCCAACCAGCAAGAGCGTGTCGGCTCCGGCGGCTCGGATGCGCTCGGAAAGCGCGGCCCACTCTTGGTTTTGGGCGATGAGATCAGCCACCTGAGAGGAGGTGGCTACTTCGAGCACCGGCTCTACCCCATGTTCCCGCAGCAGGTCGCCTACCTCCTCGAGTTGTGGGGCCGCAGGAAGGTCGGCGACTATCGCGATCGATCTTCCTTCGAGCATTCCCTCTGCTTCGAGCAAGGTGAACAGGGCGCCGGTACTGACATCCCGCGTCACCCGCTCGTTGACCCAGGGAGCCCGAGCCTCGGCTAGGCGCTCTGGGGTGATGGTTCCCCCTACCAGGATCGTTTCTTGGGTGCCGACGATGCAGGTATTGGCCACTTCGGCCGGGCCGAGGAACCCGAACAAGATTGCGAACACCTCGTTGTCCTCGGTAAGCCGCAGACAGGCCGCCTCGGCCTCGGTGGCGCCAATGGGGTTGTACTTGTCCACAAGGACTTCGACTCGGCGGCCGTTGATGCCGCCCCGCTCGTTGATGTCATCGGCCAGCGCTCGGATCACCAGCTCTTGATCGCCCCAGGTAGCCGGGGAGAAGCCGAGCTCGACCAGTTGGTCGATGTCCAGATAGGTGACGCCGATGGTGATGGTGTCGGCGGTGACCCCTCGCCACGTGGCAGTGAGCTCGATCTCCGGCTCCGGCTCCTCAGTGGGTGCCGGCTGGAACTCGGGCTCTTCCTCCTCTGGGGCTTCTTCGGGGGCCTCGGGCTCAGGTTCGGGCTCTTCCTCCTCTGGGGTATCAGAGGGGGCTTCCGGCTCTGGCTCAGCCGCGGCCTCGGTGGCTGGAGCGGGGGCAGGGGCGTCGCCGCTGTCGGTGTCGTCGTTGCCGCCACAGGCCGCGGCGACCATGGCCAGGGCCATGAGCATCGCGACCAGCCAGCGCATCTTCTTGGTCAGCATCGAATTCCCCCTCAGTGTCGGGTGAACGCTCGGCACCCCAGCAGCCCAATGGCCGCCGTCTTGGCTCAGGGGATCATATTCGATCAGGAACGACCGGTCTCCCTGAGCGGTTCACCGGGTATTGCCGGTTGGGATCGTCGCAGGGCACCCGTCCGGTGGTCGGCCCGGCTGCGGGGTCGCCGGTGAGCAGCTCGGCGCCGGCGGGGGCGTATTGGAGGATGTAGGCCTTGCGGACCCCGTCGGTGGTGTTGGGGCCGGTCAGGTGCGGGGTGAGCGACGAGAACACCACTGCTCCACCGGCGGGAACCGGGGCGGCCACGGGGTTGTCGCACTGTTCGAAGCACTCGAAGCCAAGGGGATCGACGTAGG
>JAPPKI010000285.1:0-2928 GCA_028820035.1 bacterium
TCGCCATCGCCTTGGCCTGCAACCCCAAGCTGCTGATCGCCGACGAGCCCACCACGGCACTGGACGTGACCGTGCAGAAGCAGATCCTCGATCTGCTGGCATCGCTCCAAGAGGAGTTGGGCATGGCCATGATCCTCATCACCCACGATTTGGGCGTGGTGGCCGGCCGAGCTCGTCGCATCGGGGTGATGTACGCCGGAAAGATGGTGGAGACCGCCGACACCACCACGCTGTTCCACCACATGAACCACCCCTACACCGAGGCGCTGTTCAAGTCGATCCCCCGAGTGGAGCACCAGAGCCACACCCGGCTCGATGCCATCAGCGGCCGCCCACCCGACATGGTTCTCGATCTGGTGGGATGCCGGTTCGCCCCCCGGTGCCGCTACGCCCAGGAGCAGTGCATCACCGACGAGCCGGAGCTGTTCGACACTGGCCAGTTGGGACACCGCCAAGCCTGCTTCTATCCGGTGGGATCGCCAGAAAACGCCGAAGCACTGGCCTCCAACCAGGCAACTGGAATCACCGCCGCCGGTCTCGACCTGACCGCCGCCGCGGTCTCCTAGTCCGGCGATCGCAATCTCGAGGAGGACTCACTAATGGCTGGAACTGGCAAAGTCCATATGAGGGGCGAGGAAGCCCTGGTTTCCGTCGAGGACTTGGTGATGGAGTTTCCCGCCGGACGCCGGGCCGTGGTCCACGCCGTGTCGGGCATCAGCTTCGACATCCTCGAAGGGGAGACTCTGGGCTTGGTGGGCGAGTCGGGCTGCGGCAAGTCCACCACCGGACGGGCGATGATGCAGTTGCCCTCGCCCACGGCAGGATCGGTGCGATTCGACGGCGTGGAGATGACGGAACTGTCCAAGGAGGATCTGCGCCGCACCCGCACCCGGATGCAGATGATCTTCCAAGACCCGATTTCATCGCTGAACCCCCGGCGCAAGGTGAAGGACATCGTGGCCGAGGGCCTGTCCATCTGGCACAACGATGCCGGGGACACAGCCGTTCAAAAGGTGAACGAGGTGCTCGACGCGGTGGGGCTCGACCCCGAGGTGGTTTCCGACCGCCGCCCCCACCAGTTCTCCGGTGGCCAGTGCCAGCGAATCTGCATCGCCCGGGCCCTGGTGCTCGACCCCAAGGTGATCATCTGCGATGAGCCGGTGTCGGCGCTGGACGTGTCGGTGCAGGCCCAGATCTTGAACCTCCTGGAGGAGATGAAGGAGCGCTACGGGCTGACCCTGGTGTTCATCGCCCACGACCTAGCCGTGGTCAAGAACGTGTCCGACCGGGTGGTGGTGATGTATCTGGGCAAGGTGTGCGAGGTGGCCGGACCCGACACCCTCTACGCCCACCCCGCCCACCCCTACACCGACGTGCTGCTGGCCTCCATCCCCGAGCCCGATCCCGACCACCCGGTGTCCGACCGCCAGATAACCGGCGAACTCCCGTCGCCCATCAACCCCCCCTCAGGCTGCCGGTTCCGCACCCGCTGCGAGAAAGTGCAGGATCTCTGCTCGGAGAAGGAGCCCGTGCTGCGGGAGATCGCCCCCGACCACTTCGTGGCCTGCCACTTCCCCAACGAAGTCCCGGTCAGCGTCAACGGCGACGGCGACAGCAGCTAGCCCCGCCCAGCAAACTCAGAGTCTGTAGCGGCTCAACTCTCACGGCCGCCTGAACTCAGAGCTTGTAGCGGCTCAACTCTCACGGCCGCCTGAACTCAGAGCTTGTAGCGGTAGACGTTGGTGTCGCGCACCTCGAAGCCGAGGCTGAGATAGAGGCGGTTGGCCGCCTCTCTCGACGGGCGGGAGGTCAGATCCACGGTCACCGCTCCGGCATCGCGGGCCAGCTCCAGCGCCGCCTCGTTGAGCGCCCGACCCACGCCCTGACCCCGAACCTGCTCGTCCACCACCACGTCTTCGATAATGGCCCGCAACCCGGTGGGGATGCGCACCAGCACCAGGGTGAGGCTGCCCACGATGCCGCGGTCAGACCGGGCCACCAGCAGTCGGGTGGCGTCGGAGGCGGCGATGGTCTCAAGGGCCTCAGCCGATGGCGGCGGATTGGACGACGAGAGCTGCGGGGTGAGCCGCTCGAATGCCTCCACCAGCTCTGCGGTGGCCCTGGTGGCCTCGGTGATCTCAACCGCCATGGAGCGAGACTACCGGCGCGAGATGGGGTTCCTCCGAGCGGGGCGATAGGTTGGGCGGGTGACGATGATCACCTGGGTGGATGAGTTTCCCCGCAAGCGGCCGGCGTTCGTAGCTGCCTTCACCGGTTGGAACGACGCTGGTGATGCCGCTTCTGGGGCACTGGCCTGGCTGGCCAGCCGCTGGGAGACCACCGAGGTAGCTACGCTGGACCCCGAGCCGTTTTACGACTTCGCTGACACCCGACCCCGGCTTCACTTAGAGGACGACGGCTCCCGGTCGCTGATCTGGCCCAGCAACGATTTGATGGCAGCCACCGTGACCGGCGCCGAGACACCCGACGGCGCCGACACCGAGTTGGCCCTGTTGGTGGGAACCGAGCCTCAGCTCAAGTGGCGAACCTTCGCCCAGCAGATCGTGGACATGGCCCAGCGGCTCGACAGTCCGTTGGTGGTCACCCTGGGGGCGCTGTTGGCCGACGTCCCCCACACCCGGCCCACCCCCATTTACGGCAGCAGCGACGATCCCGAGATGGCTGCCCAACTCGGCCTCACCCCCTCCAGCTACGAGGGCCCGACCGGCATCGTGGGGGTGCTCCACAACGCCTGCGCCACCGCCGGGCTGCAAACCGCCTCATTGTGGGCCGCGGTACCGGGCTATGCCTCCGAGATTCCCTCCCCCAAGGCCTCTCTGGCCCTGGTGCGGAGGCTGGGAACACTGCTGGACCTCTCCCCCGACACCTCGGAGCTTGAGGAGATGGCCGAAAGCTACGAGCGCCACG
>JAPPKI010000285.1:2938-4046 GCA_028820035.1 bacterium
GCCGACGAGACCTCCGACTACATCGCCGAACTGGAGAGCGCCTACGACCGGGAAGCCGAAGAGAACGGCGAGATAGAGGAAATGCGCTCCACCGACCCCGGCGAATTCGTCGACCAAATAGAGCAGTTCCTCCGCGACCAGCCCAGCTGAGTACCATCGCCTCGGTGGAACACGACGATGAAGCCAACGGTGACACAGATGACGTCGTAGACCTCGCAGGCCAAGTCCGGGACATCACGGTCAGTGGCCTCCCCAACGGATACGACTACAAGGCAACCCGATACGCAGACGTCATCCTCAAGGAGGCGTTCCCTAACCGATTCCGTGACCTGACCAATGCCCTGGAGCAATTCGAACCAACCCTCGATGAGCTGAGATCAGGAGGCGGCGGCAGAACTGTATTTGTTCGACGGTTCGACGAGTCTTTGGCAGAGCAGCAAGAAGATGGCAACACCGTCTGGGGGAAGCAGAACATCACCATCGAGAAGGGCATCGGCTTCGACGGGAACGTGGCGCCAGTTTCCAAAGTCCGAGGCCACGAGATTGACATGTTCGGTCTCGGTTCCCTAGAGGATCCGCTACCTGGGATCGCGGTCGAAATGGAGTGGAACAACAAGGATCCATTTTTTGATCGAGACCTCATCAACTTCCAAGCGCTCCACCATGAAGGGGCAATTGCCGTGGGAGTCATCGTCACAAGAGGCACTGACCTCCAAGATTTGATTTCTGGAGTCATCCGAAGCGGGGACGGTGGATTCAAATACGGTTCGTCCACCACTCACTGGGACAAGCTGGTACCGAGGGTCAACTTGGGTGGCGGTGGTGAATGTCCGCTGCTGCTCATTGGGATCCGCCCCGAACGAATCCAGGGCATTGAACTTGCTTACAGGGTCCGGGAAAAGCTGGACGAGGCTGAGGAACTCCGAACAGCCTGGCGAGAAGCCTACGAATCCTGGGATGAGGCCAAGCCCATCATTGATGAGATTCGCAACCAGGCATACAAGATCATGCCCCCAGTCTCGGGGAAATAGCCCCCCTTGCACTTACCAAATCAGCTGTATGCGGGATAGAGCTGCCCGCGTGGAGTGACCTCTTCGTCAGCCTCAAG
>JAPPKI010000238.1 GCA_028820035.1 bacterium
ACACCACGCTGTGCTTGCCCAGGCCCCACGCCTCCCAGAACAGCGAGCGGCCGTCGGCGGCGAACGGCGGCGTGGTGCGGGCATCGCACCCGCCGGGGGGCTCCACCTTGACCACCTCCGCTCCCAGGTCGGCCAGAGTCTTCCCGGTGGCCTCGGCCATCCGGGTGGACAAATCGAGGACCCTGATCCCGTCGAGGGCGCCGGTCATGGTCTTGGCTGCGGGACTTGGCCCGGCCTCAGCCGGACAGCAATTCGGGATCGCGGCGCAGCTCGGCTCGCACCATGGCCTCCCAGAACCCGATGAAGTTGTCGCCAGGGCTGCGCTTCATCATCTCCACGTAGCTCTCGGGCAGCACCGGGTTGAGCTCGCCCCCGGCGGCCCGGATGTGCCACCCCCGCTGGCAGCGCTGCTCCAGGGCCACCGCCCGCTGGTGTACGGCCCGGGCCGAGTTGCCCAGCACGAACACGCCGTGGCCGGCCAAAAGGGCCAGCTCGGCATCGCCCATCTTCACGCAGGCGCTGCGGGCTGAGGCGGGGTCGTTGACCGCGCCGTCGTACTCGTCCACCAGCACCAGCTCGCCCCCGCCCAGCGACGACGACTGGTCCATGGCCGGGGGCACCTCGGCCATGTCGGCCCAAACCGTTCCGTACAGGGGGTGGTTGTGCATGGCCCAGGCCACCCCGGGGCGGAGCTTGTGCAGCTCCAGGTGCAGGGGGATGCCGGGGGGCACCGGCCAGTCGCCCTCAACCACGTTGCCGTCGAGGTCGATGCGGATCACCTGGCTGGGGCGCAGCTCGTCCCAGGTGATGAGCCAGGGGTTGCACATCAGGGTGCCGTCGCCCATGTTCACGGTGATGTGACCGGCCAGGTGGTCGTTGTAGCCCTCGTGCCACAGGCACCGGGCCAAAAGCACCAGCTCCTCGGCAGTGGACAGATCGGGTATCAGCTTCTCTGCGGTGGGTGTGAACGCCATGGCCTCACAGTAGTGGGCGACGACGACAAATGGCCCGGCCAACTGGTCGGCCGAGCCCTGAGAACAGCTCGGCCCCCGAAGAGCAAAGCCGCCGGATTTTAGCGGAAAACCGCCGAGTGGTGTCGGCCCTTTGAGCGACCACCGGCTTGACAGATGTGGTTACTCTGTCGCCATGGCCGACTCAATGGCCGCAGCAGTAGGGGTTCACCCCGAGCCCGCCTCCACGGTGGACTACCGGCTGGTGCGAGCCCACGTGCTCCAGCGGATCTTGAGCGGCACCCGAATGGCCGACGACGTGTGCGACGCCCACCCGGAGCTGGTGCGGGCCGGTCGGGAGGTGGGCACCCCCGCCGGCGAGCCGTGCCCGGTGTGCCACGGAGACGAGCTGGCCCTGGTGTCGTACGTGTTCGGCCCCCGGCTGCCGGCCCACGGCCGCTGCATCAGCTACCCGGCGGAGATCGCCAAGCTGGCCCAGCGCAAGGGCCGGTTCACCTGCTACGAGGTGGAGGTGTGCCCCGACTGCCGCTGGAACCACCTCCTTCGCAGCTACGTGCTGCAACCCCGCTGAGCGAGGCCCTGTCGACGGCTAGCGGGGCTGGGGCCAGAACGGCCGGGCCTGCTCCAACTGAGCGGCCAGCCGCAGCAGCAGGGCCTCGGCGCCGTAGGGGGCGATGAAGTGGCTGCCCACCGTGAGGCCCCGGTCGTCCCAGTGCATGGGCACCGACATGGCCGGCTGGCCGGTGGCGTTGGCCATGGCGCAAAACGGGCTGTAAGCCCCTTGGCGGGCCCCCCACGTGGCCACGTCGTCGGCATCGGCCATCAGCTCGCCCAGAGGGGGCGGCACCCGGGCCAGGGTGGGGGTGAGCACCAGATCGATCCCCGAAGCGTGGTACTGGCCCATCTTGCGGCCCATCAGGTGGCTGTCGAGCACGGCCTGGGCATAGTCGGGGCCGGATATGTCGGCGCCCCGAGCCACCATGGAGGCGGCCAGCGGCTCCAGATCGCCCTCGCCGGGGGGCCGCCCGCACACGGCCTCGCGCCGGGCCATCAAGGCGGCAATGTTCGAGGTGGTGATAACCCCCTGCGGCGAGCCCATCCCCCGGCGTATGGGCAGATCGGCCTCCTCGATGTGGTGGCCGAGCTCTTCGCACAGCGCCACCGCGGCTTCGATGGCCCCCCGGGCCACCTCGTCTATCTCGATGCCGTCGGCCGAGCCGTCCCACACCGCGATCCGCAGCGGGGGCGGCGGCACCGCGATGGCAGCCTCGAAGGTGGTGTCGGGCGTCGGCGCCACATAGGGGTCGCCGGTGGCCAGCCCCGAGATGGCGTCGAGCATCACCGCGCTGTCTCGCACGGTGCGGGTGATGGCGTGGGTGCAGGAGTAGCCGCTCCACCCTTCCCCGGCGTCGGGGCCGAAGCTCACCCGGCCCCGGCTGGGCTTGAGCCCGAACAGCCCGCAGGCCGAAGACGGAATCCGGATGGAGCCGCCCCCGTCGGAGGCGTGGGCCGCCGTGAGCATCCCCGAGGCCACCGCCGATGACGCCCCGCCGCTGGAGCCGCCCGCGCTGCGGGAGGCATCGAGCGGGTTGGCGCAGGGGCCGAACAGGGCGGGCTCGGTGGTGGTAGACAGGCCGAGCTCAGGAGAGTTGGTGCGACCCACCAGCACCAGCCCCGCCTCCCGGTAGCGGCGCACCACCTCGGCGTCGTGGTCGTCTACCGGGGCGTCGGCAAAATACCGCGACCCGTGGGTGGTAACGGTGCCCCGCATGGCGAAATGCAGGTCTTTGATGGCGAACGGCACCCCCCGCAGCCGCCCGTCGGCGGCCGGCTCGGGCTCAACCACCGTGGTGATGGCGTTCAGCTCGGGGTTGCGCTCATCGATGCGGGCCATGGTGGCCTCCAGCACCTCGGCCTCCGACACCTCGCCGGCCCGAATGGCATCGGCCAGCCCCACCGCATCAGTGCGGTCCAACAAATCGTCCATGGCTTCGACGCTAGCGGTCGATTACAGGCCGAATACAGGCGAGGGGTTGGCACCGGTGCTCAGGCGGTGGACTACAGTAGAAGGCGACCGCCGGCAGCCAAGTGCGCTGGACGGGAAAGGGGAACAATCATGGGCTCTAAGCTCACTGCGCCGGCTATCTCCACACGGAAGACAAGCCTGGGCGCCGACCCGCTCGTCATGCTCACCGCCTACGACGCCCCCAGCGCTCGCATGGCCGACGAGGCCGGGGCCGATCTCATTCTGGTGGGCGACTCGGTGGCCATGGTGGTGCTGGGCCACGACGACACCATGAGCGTGACCGTGCACGAGATGGCCCACCACACCGCAGCAGTGGCCCGCACCCGCCCCAAGGCGATGGTGGTGGCCGACATGCCGTGGATGAGCTACCACGTGACCGCGGCCGACACGGTGACCAACGCGGCCACCCTGGTGCGGGCCGGGGCCCAAGCCGTGAAGCTGGAGGGCGGCGCCGAGCGGGTGCCGATGATCGAGGCCATCGTGAGTGCCCAGGTGCCCGTGATCGGCCATCTGGGGCTCACCCCCCAGTCGATGCTGGCCCAGGGGGGCTACCGGGTGCAGGGGCGCAGCAGCGAGGCGGCGCTGGAACTGGTGGCTGACGCCAAGGCGCTGGCCCACGCCGGATGCTTCGCCATCGTGTTGGAGGGAATGCCCGCCGCGGTGGGCCAGATGATCACCGACGCAATAGACGTGCCCACCATCGGCATCGGCGCTGGCGGCCACTGCGACGGCCAGGTGCTGGTGTTCCACGACGTGCTGGGATTGGAAACCAGGATGCTCCCCCGGTTCGTGCGCCGCTACGCCACCCTGCACGACGACGGCGTGGACGCCCTGACCCGGTTTGCCGCCGACGTGCGCTCCGGGGCGTTCCCGAACCCCGACGAGTGCTACGAGATGAACCCCGAAGAGGAAATGGCCCTCGGCCTGTACGGATACCAGGCATAGCCGGTAGAGTTCTCGTGCAATAAAAGCCCCTGCCCCGATTGTCGGGGCTCCGGTACACACCGGGTCCATAGGGAGGTGAGCTCGCAATGCGGGCATAC
>JAPPKI010000223.1 GCA_028820035.1 bacterium
GGCGGGTGCCGCTCACCGCCTCGATGCGGCGGATATTGGCCCCGATCGAGCCCTCAGAGATGATCTTGACCGGACCGATGTCGCCCAAAGCCCGCACATGGGTGCCTCCGCACAGCTCGATGGAGTGCGGCCCGGCCTCAAGCACCCGCACCCGGTCGCCGTACTTGTCGCCAAAAAAGGCGATGGCTCCGGCCTCGGTGGCCTCGGCCATGGACGTCTCATAGTTGCGGGTGGCGGGATTGTCCAGGATGTCGGCGTTGGCCAGCCGCTCGATCTCGGCAATCTGCTCGTGCGTCAGCGCCTCAAAGTGGGTGAAGTCGAAGCGCAGCCGATCGTCGGCCACCAGCGAGCCCTGCTGCTTGACGTGGTCGCCCAGGGTCTCCTTCAACGCCCAGTGCAAAAGGTGGGTCGCCGTGTGGTTGCGCCGAATGGCGGCCCGGCGGTCGGCGTCGATAGCTGCTATCACCGTCTGTCCGACGGTGATCTGGCCGTCGATGGCCGTCACATGGTGCAGATGGAGATCGGGCACCACGTAGGTGGTGTCGGACACCTCGGCCCGCCCGGTGGGTGAGGTGATGGTGCCGGTGTCGCCCACCTGGCCACCGGCCTCGGCATAGAACGGAGTTCGATCCAAGACAATGCCATCGTCGGTAACGGCCAATACCACCGCTTCGGTGGTGTCGAAGTCCCGGCCGATGAATTCGGTGGAACCGTGTTCGGCTACCAGCGCGGCATAGGACGAAACGTCGGCCGCGGTGGCGTGCCGGGCGTCGAAGTCCTCGCGGGCTCGGGAGCGCTGGCCCTCCATGTGCTGGTCGAAACCAGCCCGGTCTACCGCCACTCCCCGTTCCCGGGCTGTCTCCTCGGTGACCTCGACCGGGAAGCCGTAAGTGTCGTGCAAGAGGAAGGCCAGGTCGCCGGGCAAAGCCTCGTCTTCGCCCAGGCGGTCGATGGCGTCGTCCAAGATCTGGGATCCCTGGGCGAGCGTCGTCCGGAAGCCCTCCTCTTCGCGGGCTACCACGTCTCGAACGAAGCTGTGGTTGGCCGCGATGTCGGGATAGTCCGGGCCCATGATGTCGACCACTTTGTCGACCAACTTGGGGGTAACCACTTCGGTGACCCCAAGCATGTAGGCCCGGCGGATGGCGCGGCGCATGATACGGCGCAGCACGTAGCCCCGATCCTCGTTGGATGGGAACACGCCATCGGAGATGAGGAAGGTCATGGTGCGGGCGTGCTCGGCCAGTATCCGCAGAGTGACGTCGCAGTGCTCGGCCGCACCGAGCTTCACGCCGGTCACCGCGGAGGCTTCGCCCACCAATTCGGCCATCTCGTCGATGTCGAATACTGACTCCACCCCCTGGATCAGGGTGAGAATCCGCTCCAGGCCGGCCCCGGTGTCGATGCTGGGCTTGGGTAGGGGAACCTGGCCGTCGGGACGCTGGTCGAACTGCATGAACACCAGGTTCCAGAACTCTAGGAACCGCTCGTCCCCACCGTGTGCCGGGCCGCCGTCGGGGCCGAACTCCGGCCCCTTGTCGAAGAAGATCTCCGAGCATGGGCCGCACGGGCCGGTGTCGGCCATGCGCCAGTAGTTGTCCTCGTCCATCCGCTGGATTCGGTCGGGAGACACTCCGGCTACGTCCCGCCAGATCTCCGCGGCCTCATCGTCGCTGAGGTGGACGGTGATCCACAGCCGGTCGGGGTCGAAGCCCAGACCCTCGGTGACGAACTCCCAGGCCCAGTCGATGGCCTCGGTTTTGAAGTAGTCGCCGAAGCTGAAATTGCCCAGCATCTCGAAGAAGGTGAGATGGCGGCGGGTGCGGCCGATCTCGTCGAGGTCGTTGTGCTTGCCGCCGGCCCGCACGCACTTCTGGACGGTTACGGCCCGGGGATGGGGGGACGCCTCCTCGCCGAGGAAGTAGGGCTTGAACGGCACCATCCCGGCCACGGTGAACAACACCGTTGGATCGCGGGGAATGAGGCTGGCCGACGGCAGCACGGCGTGGCCCCGCTCGCCGAAGAAGGAGGTGAATGCGTTGCGGATCTCCTGAGCTCGCTTGGGGGTCAAGACGCCTTCCTATCGACCCGGCGGATCGTCGAGGGCCCGACGGGCGATCTCGGCCCGATAGCGCCGGACCGCGGCAGTCCCCTCGGCCAAAGCGGCCCGGGCTTCAGAGGCAGCCGCCTTGACGCGGGCGCTGGCACCAGAACTCGGCCTGATGGGAACCGCTCGCTGGGCGGCCTGACGCAGCTTGCGGCGCACATACGACGCTCCGGCCGCGCCGGCACCAGCCCCGGCGGCAAACCACACGAGTCGCTTGGGCATCAGCTCTCCTCGCTGTCGTTGGTGTCTGTTTTCCGATCCATCATTCTCCGGCCAATCTCCCTTTCGGCACCGTGTTGTGAAGGATGGTAATAGCGTTCGTCCTCAAAGCGATCAGGGCGATATTGCTGGCTCACCCAGCCCTGGGGATCATCATGAGGATACACGTAGCCCTTGCCGTGCCCTAGGCCGGCCGCACCCGGATAGTGGGCGTCTCGTAGATGGGGCGGCACCTCTCCGCTGCCGTCGCCGGCGTCGGCTCGGGCCTTCCCCAGCGCCGCGGTGACGGTGTTCGACTTGGGGGCGGTGGCCAGATACACCACCGCATGGGCCAGGTTGAGCTGCGCTTCGGGCAGCCCGACAAACTCCACCGCTCGGGCCGCCGCATCGGCCACCACCAATGCCTGGGAGTCGGCCATGCCGATGTCCTCTGAGGCCAGAATCACCATCCGGCGGGCGATGAACCGGGCATCCTCCCCCGCCTCCAACATCCGGGAAAGCCAGTACAGCCCGGCATCGGGATCAGACCCCCGCAGGCTCTTGATGAAGGCGCTGATGACGTCGTAGTGCTCGTCGCGGCCGTAGCGGACTGCGCTGGCCCCCAAGGCGTTTTCGGCGTCGGACAGGGTGACGCGGGGAGGATCGTTGTCCTGGGCTGACGCCAGGGCCACGGCCACCTCCAGGCTGGTCAGGGCCTGGCGGCCGTCTCCTGCGGCCTGGATCGACAAGTGATCCAAGGCATCGTCGTCGGCTTCTGCGCCCTCAGCCGCCAGCCCCCGGCGCAGCAGTTCGTCCAGCGCATCTCCGTCGAGGGGCTCGAGGCGGAACAGGGTGGAGCGGGACCGCAGCGGCGGGTTCACCTCGAAGTACGGGTTCTCGGTGGTCGCCCCGATCAGGGTGATGAGCCCAGACTCCACTGCCGGCAGCAAGGCGTCCTGCTGAGCTCGGTTGAACCGGTGCACCTCATCGAGGAACAGGATCGTGCCCTGGTCGTGCTGGCCGAGGCGGTCGCGGGCCGAGGCGATCACTTCCCGTACATCCTTGACGGTGGCCGTCACCGCAGACAGCTGGATGTAGGCCCGAGCGGTGGTACCGGCCACCAGCCGGGCGATGGTGGTCTTGCCGGTGCCCGGCGGCCCCCACAAGATGGCCGACGACAAGCGGTCCGACTCGATGAGCCGGCGAAGCGGCTTGCCCCGGCCGAGCAGGTGTTCCTGGCCGACTAACTCGTCCAGGCTCCGAGGTCGGAGCCGATCGGCCAGGGGCGCAGTTTTGGACAGGCGCTCAGCCGCGGCGGCGGCAAACAGGTCGCCGCTCATCGCCATCCGGCCCGGCTGTGGCGTTCCATTTGCCTACCCGGCAGCGGCGGGGGGCGGAAGCACGCGCAAGCCGAGCTCGTCGAGGTGACGGTCGGCAATCGGGGTGGGCGAATTGGACAGCGGATCGGCGCCCGACTGGGTCTTGGGGAAGGCGATCACTTCTCGAATGTTTTCTTCTCCAGCCAGGATGGCCACCAACCGGTCGATGCCGAAAGCGAACCCGGCGTGGGGTGGAGCACCGTAGCGGAAGGCGTCGAGAAGAAAGCCGAATCGGGTCTCGGCCTCGTCGTCGCTGATGCCAAGGGCCCGGAATACCGCCCGTTGGATGTCGGGCCGGTGAATCCGCACGCTGCCCGAACCCAGCTCCCAGCCGTTGAGCACCAAGTCGTAAGC
>JAPPKI010000436.1:0-267 GCA_028820035.1 bacterium
GCACCACTTCGGCAGTGTTCAACTCTTCAGTGTCCCGTAGCACGCTGGCGCTGACCGTGGGGCCCGGGGCGGGTGTCGACCCCTCACCGGCTGGCTGTGGTGCCTGGGTGCTGGTAGCTGAAGACTGTGCGTTGGAGGTGCTCTGCGGGCTGCTGGCCGTGACTTGAGCCGCTGAGGTCGGGTCGTCAGGTGGTGAGGGAGCGGCGGCCTCGTTGGGCTCCGCTCCGCCGAACACCGGGAGGCACACTCTCAACGCAGCTTGAATTT
>JAPPKI010000436.1:277-4023 GCA_028820035.1 bacterium
GTCACCCCTGAGCCGTCGCCTTGCCCGGGAAAGCCGGTGTTGGGGTACTGGCCGAAATCGGGATCGGGAAATTCGTCCAGCCCTTGGTCGCGCATGCACTGGGAGAACGCCACCGCGTTCTCTTCTTGCTCTACCTGCTGCACGTTGGTGTCCTGCTGCGGCGCGAGTGCGATCAACTCGCTGAAGACGCTGGCGCAGGTCTGGAGTGCGGGGGCCAAACCGGGCTGGGTGAAGCTCACCCCGGCTTCCTGCATGGCCCTGAGGAACGAGGCCTGGTCGACGATTTGCGAGCTGTCGATGTCGGGGAAGTCGGGGAAGCCCTCGTCGCGAATGCAGCGGGAGAAGTCCACGAACGCCTCATCGCGGAGCCGCAGAAGTTCTTCTTCGGAGAGTTCTTGCTCATTGTCAGCCTGGGCGGGGACCAGCGTTTCGTAGATCTCCTCCGCCAGCGATTCGCCCGGCGTCGGGTCTGGAGCAGGGTCAGCGGGAGGATTGGCCACGTTCTCCAGCGCTTCGAACAGACCCTCGGGCATGATCTCGCTCAGGTCGGTGGCGGCCACCTCGTTGGTTTTTTCGCCTACGGTCCCGCATGCACCGGCTGCCATTGCCGCCACTAGCAGAGCACTCGCAATCCACGCTGGATGTCGGCCTTGTCGGGGGTGCTTCATGATGGTTCCAGTCCAAATAGTTGCCGGGCGTTGGTTCCCGCTATTGCGATCTTGTCGTCATCTGACAGATCCGACTCAAGCAACTGCCCCAGTATGTGGCTGATGCGCTGGCCGAGCGGCCAGGAGTACAGATCGGTCCCATAGACGTAACGGTGGGCGCCGTGCTGGCGCACATGGTTGGCGATGAAGTCGAAATTGTATGAAAGGCTGCAATCGAACACCAGATTGGGATAGGTGGCAGCCAGGTGCCCGCAGTGCTTGGTGCCCTCGTGAGTGGAGTAGCCGTCGAGCACCAGCATGGTGAGATCGGGGTGACGGGAGGCCAGCAGCCCCACTTTCCAAAGCGACTCCTCCGCAGTCTCATCTAGCGCGTGGACCACTGGGAGCAGGCCCAGTTCGCCCATGGCGCCCACATAGGTGCTCACCCAGTGGTTGTCGAGGCTCACCCCCTGGAAGCGAGTGTGGAAGCTCATGCCGACTAGGCCGAGCGGCCCGGCGGCCCGCTCCAACTCGCCCAGGCTGATCTCGCCATCGCGGGGCTCCACGATGCCGATGGCCACCGGGAAGCGATTGGGGGTGGCGTTGCGGTAGGCGGCGATCTTGTCATTCACCGCCTGGGTATCGGCATGGCCGTTGGGCCGCAGATAACCATGACCGGGAATCACCGCGGCCTGGTCTATGCCGCCGGCATCCATGATCTCGATGCGCTTGGCCAGTTCCAGGGCGGCGTAAGCCTCGGGATCGGGGGCCTCCTCAGGTGGCAGGCCCAGCGCACCCGAGGCGTCGCCCACATGGTGGTGGACGTCGAATACCGATATGCCTGAGGTGGCGTTCATCGCTATCTCCGCTTGAACTCCGGCTTTCGCTTCTGGCTGAAGGCCAAGGGGCCCTCTTTGGCGTCATCGCTCTGGAACACCTTCCAGCCGTATTCAAACTCGTGGGCTAGGGCTTCTTCTTCGGTCATGCCATCGGTCTCATGCAGCGTGCGCAGTATGGCCTCCACTGCCAGGGGACCGTTCTCGCAGATGACCGCGGCGATCTCCTTGGCCTTGTCCAGTGCCTGGCCGTCGGGCACAACGTGGCCAACCAAGCCGATGTCTTTGGCCTCGGCGGCGGTGATGTGCTTGCCGGTGAGCAGAATCTCCGCGGCCACGGTGTAGGGAATCTGGCGGCGTAGCCGCACTGCGGAACCGCCCATGGGGTAAAGCGACCAACGGGCCTCTGACACCCCGAACCGCGCGCTCTCACCTGCGACCCGGATGTCCATAGCCTGGAGGATCTCGGTGCCCCCGGCTATGGCCACTCCCTCGACTGCGGCGATGATCGGCTTGGTAGGCCGATAGCTGCGCAGCAAGGCCTTCCAGTGGAGCTCGGGGTCGGCGGCCTGGCGGGCGGCCACGTCGATCTCCGGGTCGGCATTGCCTGCGTCGCCGCTCATGGCCTTGAGATCAGCGCCCGAGCTGAAGTTGCCTCCTGCGCCAGTCACGATGATGCAGCGGATGTCGTCGTTGTTGTCGGCCTCCTCGTAGGCGTCCAACATCCGCACCATCATCGCTCCCGACAGGGCGTTGTAGCGCTCGGGGCGGTTCATGGTGATGATGATTGATTGGCCGTCTCGTTCCACAATGGCGTCGGGCACCGGTTGGTCTCCTTTGTCGGGGCGCAATATCTAGCAGCCCCGAAAACTAGCGGGCCGGTGGCTATTGGGGCGAAACGGCTGTTTCCCTATGAACCGGCGTCTTGGAGGTCCTCGATGGGCGGACAGGCGCAGAACACGTTCTTGTCGCCGTGGGCGCCGTCGATCCGACCGACAGGGCACCAATACTTGCGCTCGCGAATCTCTGGGAGGGCGAAGGCGGCCTGCTCCCGGGAGTAAGGGCGATCCCAGTTGTCGTCGGCGATTGCGGCTGCGGTGTGGGGAGCGCGGCGCAGCGGGCTGTCTTCCATGTCGATCAGCCCGTCGGCCACGTGGTCGATCTCCGCTCTAATGGCTGTCATGGCCGCCACGAAGCGGTCTAGCTCAGCCTTTGACTCTGATTCGGTGGGCTCCACCATCAGTGTGCCCGCCACCGGGAACGACACCGTGGGGGCGTGGAAGCCGAAGTCGATGAGCCGCTTGGCCACGTCTTCCACTGTTACTCCGGTTTGGGCGTGGAGGGGCCGCAGATCGATGATGCACTCATGGGCCACCAGGCTATTCTCGCCGGTGTAGAGCACCGGGAACATCCCGTCTAGGTGTTTGGCCAGGTAGTTGGCGCTGAGCAGGGCTACCCCGGTGGCCTCGGTCAGCCCTTGGCCGCCCATGGCGGTGATGTAGGCCCAGGAGATGGGCAGAATGCCGGCTGAGCCCCAGGGGGCAGCAGACACCGCCCCCACACCGGTGGTCGGGCCGGCTTCGGCCACCACGGGATGGTTGGGCAGATGGGGGGCCAAGTGGGGGCCGACTGCCACCGGACCCACCCCCGGTCCGCCCCCGCCGTGGGGGATGCAGAACGTCTTGTGGAGATTGAGGTGCGACACGTCGGCGCCGAATTGGCCGGGCTGGGCAACTCCGACCAGGGCGTTGAGGTTGGCCCCGTCTAGGTACACCTGCCCGCCGTAGGCGTGGATCAGGTCGCACACCTCGGTCACGGTGGCCTCATATACCCCGTGGGTGGATGGGTAGGTAATCATCAACGCGCTGAGGCGGTCGTCGTGCTCCACCACCTTGGACCTCAGGTCTTCCATGTCGACGTTGCCGTCGTCGTCGCACTTGACCACCACTACCTTCATGCCGGCCATGACCGCGCTGGCCGCGTTGGTTCCGTGGGCCGAAGCGGGAATCAGGCAGATGTCCCGCTGGGTCTCGCCTCGGGATGCGTGGTAGCCCCGGATGGCCAACAGCCCGGCCAACTCGCCCTGCGACCCGGCGTTGGGCTGGAGCGACACTGCGGCGTAGCCGGTGATGGTCACCAGCATCTGCTCCAACTCATCGATCAGTGCCCGGTAGCCCTCGGTCTGATCCGACGGGGCGAATGGGTGCATAGCGGCGAATTCGGGCCAGCTCACCGGTTCCATCTGGGTGGTGGCATTGAGCTT
>JAPPKI010000255.1 GCA_028820035.1 bacterium
ATCTCGAACAACGGTGTAACCCCCGGCCCGAAGTCCAGACCCTCGTACTTCTCCCGCCAGATGCGGGTCCCTTCCTGCGCCTGGTCTGAGCGAGTAGACCCCCGAGTGCTGATCCGCCTTGTGCCGTCCAAAGCCGTGTAGAGGATGCCCAAAGACCCATCCCACTTCTCGGTGACGATCATTGGCGCGCCCAGGGGCACCATGGGTACCTGCGGCTCATCGTGGTTGAAGAATTTTCCAAACGGGCGAGAAATGACCCTCCCATCGGCATCTGCGATCAGCCCGCGGCACACCAGCGTCGCCTCGTTCCACATCCCTGAGTACTGCGCAGATGCCGTGTAGTTGTAGACGATCAGCCCGTCTTCGCTGCGGGCCGAGATGTAGCCATCAGCCACCGCCCGAGCCAAGAGGCCTTCATCAACAATATCCCCCAGCATCACCACCACAGCGCAACGCTAACGCTCCCAACCTGCCCCTCTAGCAGGAATTATGAGGCGACGCTGGAGCGACTAGAAGGTGATCACCGATTCGAGTGGGGGGTCGGTGTTGAATGACAGGCCTTTGGACACGGGGAGCTCCTCCAGCGGGGTGTGGACCTCGGCCACCGGGGGGCCGATGCGGTCGGCGATGGGAGCCAGGGCCTCGGTGTCGAATTGGTAGAGATCGGCGGCTACATCGGTGAGCATCTTGTGGCACTCCTCCACCGGCACGTCCCACATGGTGGCGGCCAGTGCTTCAGTGGTGTAGCCGATGGAGCCTTCGTCGTGAGGGAAGTCGGCCCCCCACATGATGGTGTCCACCCCCACCGCGTGGCGGTACTGGACCTCGGCCCGGGGGAGCATGGAGGCGCCGATGCGGCAATTGCGCTGCCAGTATTCGATGGGCGACAGCGACAAGCTGTCCACCGTTTCGGAGCCGAAGGTGGGGGCGTAGTTGAGGGTGCGGGGGTCGTCGGCGTACTTGCTTTGGATGTTGCGGAGCCGCTGGTCTATGCGGCTTAGCTCCTCGAGGACCCACCTCATCCCCCACATCTCGGTCCACACCACCCGCAAGTCAGGAAAGCGCTCGAACACCCCGCCCAGTATGAGGTGGATGAGCGTGCGCTTGGGCCAGATCTCGTACTCGGTCATGGTGATTCCCCAGGCCACCGGATCGTCGCCCAAATCAGGGCAGCCCGAGCCCATGTGCTGGTGGACCGGCATCCCCAGCGAACTGCACACGTCCCACAGCAGGTCATAGCGGGGATGGAAAAACGGCTCGACAACATGGTTGGGCGGTATGGCGGGGATCATCACTCCGCCGATCACCCCGGTCTCGGCCGCCCACCGCACTTCGGCAATGGCGTCGTCAAGGTCGTTGGGCAGCAGTTGGATTAGACCCTTGCGCCGCTTGGGCTCGTAGCCGCAGAACTCCACCAGCCAGCGGTTATGGGCTTGCAGACCGGCCCACCGGCGGGCATAGCCCGACGCTGTGTCAGGCACGCCAGAGAGGTGAACCAAAATGTCGTAGAAGGGGGTGAGCGTGTTGGGGAACAGCACCTCGCCGGTGATCCCCTCGGCGTCGCAGGCCGCAGTACGGGCGTCGCTGTCCCAGTTGACCTTGGCCGCGTCCATGTCCCTCAGGTCGACCCACGGGTTGGTGATTGCTGCCTCCCAGGCGTCGAACTCGTCGTGCCAGGCGGGATCTAGGAACTCCTTGTAGGTGCGGGTCTGGGCGCCGGCGTGGGTGTCCGAAGACAGGATCATGTAGCGCTCGCCAGCCTGATTTTGGGCCATGCCCAAGACTATTGCAGTTCTCTTTGGAGCGGTGGTTGTCGCTGTGCTCTCAGCCACCACCCGATAGGTCAGGGCTAGAGTAGGAGAGATCGGACAGGAGTTGGGATTTCAATATCTTGCAGACTGCGTCAGAATCCTTCCAAGTAGCGCTCAATCATCTACCGCGTGTCCAAACCTCGTGGGATGACCCATTGGATTGGACCATCCTCTCGACATTCAGCTTCTACTGTCTCGAAGCTTGCGTTGTTGCGGCCGTTTTGCACTTGGGAAGGCCGCGTCCCCGCCATCATCAACTAAAGGTGCAAGAGGCCAGGCACCTCTCCGCAGCGCATGGCCTACCCGATGTAAGTGATTTGCTCGTTGATCTAAATGACATGCGCAAGCATGTGGCTTACGGAGACATTGGGAGCCCTGGGAACCTCGATCCCCAAGATGTGGCCAATGATGTCGAAGAGTACGTCGAAGCCGTGAAGAGGCTTCTCGCGCAATGACACAGCAAACTGCCGTGGAACCAGATGCACCTACTCTCCAGACATCGAAGAGTTGCCTAGAAGCGGTGCGAAGATGGCCCGATGATGTGGCGCAAGCTTGGATACTCAGCGCCATTGAGCAGGGCATGACCGACGTGAACCTTGTGGCCTTCGTCGCCACCGGGTCTTCTGTCCGCGATGTCGAATTCAGCGATGACCTTGATCTGGTGTTTGTGTATCGGAACAGTCGTCCGGCAATGCCGCGACATCCGATCTCTATAGACCTTCGCGGCTACGACGAAGCTGAAGTCGCGCAGAAACTCGCTGAGGGCCATGACTACCTGTCATGGACCTTACGATTCGGCCAGATTCTGTTTGAGCAGGACTGTTGGTGGACAAGGCTCAGAGCAGACTGGAACGACCGCCTCTGTCTGCCATCAGTGGCCGATGCCCGTACACGGGCCAAGAAAGCGGAGTGCCTTTCGAAGGAGTTACGCGAGGCTGGAGACGAAGATGCTGCTGACGAATTGCAATTGTCGAGCTTGACTCACATTTGCCGGGCAGAGCTGAGTCGGGCCCGCGTATTTCCGAAGTCTCGCCCAGAACTCGAAGGTCAATTGCGTGAGATCGGCCAACATGAACTCGCCGATCAACTTGCGAGCGCGCTAGAGCATCGGCGGTCAAAGCAACGTATCCAGCGCTAACCGCCTAACCGACCGCTAAGGCTCGAAGACTTGGAGGTCGGGGCGGTCTTCGAGGAGGTAGTCGTTGGTGAGGTCTTCGGTGAGGTGGCGGCCGTGGTAGGCATCGAGGGCATCGAGGGTGAGGCCGTCTTCTTGGTAGACGGCCAGCTCCCGCTCCGGCTCGCTGAGGCGGCTCACGATGTCGCCGGAGATGTGGAAGGTGCGTCCGGTCACATGGCGGGCGGCGTCGGTACACAGCCACACCACCAACGGGGCGATCTTGCGGGGGGCCAGCGCTTCGGGGCTGGTGTCGGGGGCGGGGGCGGAGGAAGCACCCCGAGGGGCCATGGTGAGGGCCATGAGGTCGGTCCACCGAGCGGTGCGGATGGCGTACTCGGCGGTGGACGCCCCCTCGGCGCGGGGCCGGATGGCGTTGCACCGAACCCCGAAGCGGCCCAGCTCCCGTGCCGCGGTGCGGGTCAAGCCGATCACGCCCTCTTTTGCTGCCGAGTAGGCGCAGTGCGACGGGTGGCCGAAACCCGATCCCGAGCTGGTGTTGATGATCACGCTGGTGTCCTGCTGCACGAGGTGGGGCACGGCGTGCTTGATCATGGCGAAGTAGCCCTTGAGGTTGACGTTCACGGTGAGGTCCCACTCCTCCTCGGTGAAGCGCCAGATGTCATTGTTCCGCCCCGCAGTGGCGTTGTTGATCAGGATGTCCAGCCGCCCGAAGGCCTCCACCGCCTGCTCCACAATCTCGGCCGCGCCGTCCCAGGTGGCCGAGGTGCTGCTGGCCACCGCCTCGCCTCCTGCGTCGTTGATCTCACCGGCGACCCGCTCGGCATTGGCGGCCACCCCTTCGGGGGTCTTGCGAATACCCAGGTCATTGACCAGCACCTTGGCCCCCTCGGAAGCCAGCAGATGCGCGTGCCCTCGCCCGATGCCACCCCCCGACCCGGTCACGATTGCCACTTTGCCTTCCAAGCGATTTCCCATGGCGGGCACCCTAGTGGCCGGTAGCGAGCCGCTTTCAGGATTAGTTGAACGATGCTGCCGCGTCGCCGGGGCGCATCAC
>JAPPKI010000089.1 GCA_028820035.1 bacterium
GTCTTGAAGTGTTCGGAATCGATGTGACTGTGGAGGACTTGCAAGCATGGAAATGAGCAACGAGATCGAGGTCAACGCCTCAGCCAGCGATGTTTGGGCCGCATTCAACGATGTAGAGCGGATTGCCCCCTGTTTGCCTGGTGCCCAACTCACCGAGATCGAGGGTGAGGAATACCGGGGCGTGGTCAAGGTCAAGGTCGGGCCGGTCAACGCCCAGTACAAGGGGAAGGCCACGTTCACCGAACGCAATCAAGACGCCATGCAGGTGGTCATTCTGGCCGAGGGTCGCGAGACCCGGGGACAGGGAAATGCCAGCGCAACAATCACCGCCACGGTGGAGGCGCTGGGTGACGATCGGACCAAAGTTGGGGTTACCACCGACCTCAAGATCACCGGCAAGGTAGCTCAGATCGGTCGCAACCTCATCCCTGATGTGAGCGCCAAGATCATGGATCAGTTTGCCGATAATCTGGAAGCCATGCTTTCAGACTCCTCATCCGATGATGCCTCCTCCGAGCCGGACGCTTCTGCCGACGACTCCGGCGTTAGGCCCGTTTCCAGTCCCGAGCCCGAAGCAGTAGACCTGCTGGATGTCGCCGGTCCGCCGGCGGCCAAGAAGTTCGGGCCCATCGCCGGGCTTATCGCAGTGCTGTGGATCATCAGGAAGCTGTTCAAGAGAAAGAAGAAGAAAAAGGGCTGACCCTGAACCAAAGCGACGCCGAGCAAGTTGAGGCCCTGCTGGGCCGCACTCCCCGGGGTCCCTGCGAGATAGTGGTCAGAGCCGATGACGGCACCCCCCGGGTGCTGCGCAACGCTCCCTTTTTGGACGACGGCACCCCCATGCCCACCCGATATTGGCTGGTTGGCCCCGATGATGTACTGCGGGTTAGCCGGCTGGAATCGGCCGGGGGAGTGGGTCGGGCCGAAGCAGCCGCCGATCCCGATGAGCTTGCCGATGCCCACCGCCGCTACGCCGCCGAACGGGACGCCGCCATCCCCGACGGCTATGGAGGACACCGTCCTTCGGCCGGGGTGGGAGGCACCCGCCGGGGAGTCAAGTGCCTCCACGCGCACTACGCCTGGCATCTCGCCGGGGGCGACGACCCGGTCGGGCGCTGGGTAGCCGAACATTTGGAAGCCGAGGATTCGGCGTGAAATCCCCGGTGGTGGCGGCCATCGACTGCGGCACAAACTCCACTCGTCTGTTGGTCAGCCGGGGTGGCGCCGAGACGCTGGAAAGGCTCATGACCATCACCCGCTTGGGGGAGGGGGTGGATGAGACCGGCCGTTTGGCCCCGGTGGCCATCGAACGCACGTTGGACTGCTTGCGTCGCTATCGAGAGGTGATGGATCGACACGGAGTGGAAGCGGTGCGGATCACCGCCACGTCTGCGGCCCGGGATGCCGCCAACCGCGATGGCTTTTTCGACGTCGCCGAGGCGGTGATCGGTACCCGCCCTGAGCTGTTGAGCGGATTGGCTGAGGGGCAGCTTTCGTTTCGGGGTGCCACCGCCGAGCTGGACCCCGACTTGGGGCCGTTTTTGGTGGTGGACTTGGGAGGCGGGTCCACCGAACTGAGCGTGGGCACCACCGCTTGCGAGGCAGCCATTTCATTGGATGTGGGCTGTGTGAGGCTCACCGAGAAATACCTGCACAGCGACCCGCCGCTTCCTGAAGAGCTGCATGCCTGTATTTCGGTGACCGGTGCCCATCTCGACGATGTCGACCGTGAGATGCCCGCCGCCCGTCAGGCCCGGACGTTCGTAGGGTTGGCTGGCACCATTTCCACCGCCGCGGCGGTGGAACAGGGGTTGCATGAATACGACCGGGACAAGATCCACCACTTTGAGCTGACCAAGGCGGCGGCTGAGGACGTGTTCCGGACGCTGGCCACTGAGTCTCGGGATGATCGGGCATTCAATCCGGGGCTGGAGCCGGGGCGGGTGGATGTGATTGTGGGGGGGATGGCGGTTTTGGTGAAGATCATGCGGCACTTTGGGTTTGAGACTTGTTTGGTGTCGGAGGCTGACATCTTGGATGGGATGGTTTTGAGCTTGTTGGACTAGCCCGCCGCCCCGCCTACCCCTCATGCCTCCCACGTTGTTGGTAAGGAGTTAGTAGGTTTGCGGATTGTGCGGACTTGGGGGAGGTTGCGGGGGGTTCGTGAGGGGGAGGTGCTTCGGGGGGCTCGGGTGGAGTTGCGTCCACTGGTAGAGAGCGACTTCGCCGAATGGCAGGCGGTGCGCCGGGCCAATCGGGAGTGGCTCACCCCGTGGGAACCAAAGCCGCCCAGCACCCAGCCCGACGTGGTGGAAGACCGCTCGGCCTTCGCCGCCCGGTGCAGCGCTCGCGACCGGGAGCGCCAGATGGATGCTGGCTATGGGTTCGGAGTGTTCGCCGAGGGTCGGCTGGTGGGGGAGATGAACCTGTCGGGCGTTCAGCGGGGCCCCTTCCAGAGCGGTCATGTGGGGTATTGGGTCGACCATCGCCACGCTGGACGGGAGTACGCCCCCGAGGCTCTGGTGGTGGTGCTCGACTACGCCTTCGAGACGCTGGGATTGCACCGGGTGCAGATCAACATCATCCCCCGCAACCAGGCCAGTCGCCGGGTGGTGGAGAAGCTGGGCATCCGAAACGAGGGCATAGCTCTGCGCTACCTAGAGATCAACGGCAGTTGGGAAGACCACGTTCGCTACGGCATCACCGCAGAGGAGTGGCAGGTGCGGGGACCGGAGTTGGTGGCCGGCTGGATGAGCTAGCCGGCTAGTCCGACTTGCTGATGGCCTCCTTGAGGGCCGCCACCCGCTCTTTGAACTCGGGCTGGGTCATCGACCACGCCTGGGGGTCGACTTCCCGGGCTACCGCCGCCGCACTGTCGGCAACCCCGCCCATATCGAGGATGGTCTGCTTCATGGCCTTGGTGAGCTCTCGGGGGGCCCGGGCCGGACGTCGGGCCAATCGGTGGGCCTCATCCAGCAGGGCATCGTCGTCCACGCATTTCCAGGCCAGTCCGATCTCAGCGGCCCGCGGCCCGTCAAGCCTCTCGCCGAACAGCACCATGGCCATGGCCGTCTGACGGTCGCAGATGTTTCGCAGCCGCCAGGTGTGGCCGCCGCCGGGGTGGATGGCTATCTGAAGGAACCGGCTCTCGAACATCGCACTGTGTCCGGCCAGGATCACGTCGCAGGCCAGCGCGAAATTCATGCCTGCCCCAACTGCCGGGCCGTTCACCGCAGCCACCGTGGGCAATGGGGTGTGGGCCACCCGCAGGAACCCGGCGTAGATGGAGCTCAGGCTCTTGGGGTCGTCGGCGGCCAGCAACTCGTCCAAGTTGGCGCCCGCCGAGAACGCTGGCGGCACACCGGTGAGGACTACCGCCCCCACCGACTCATCGTCCTCCAAGTCGTCGAACACGGCATCGAGCTCCCCGTTCATCTCCAAGCTGACCGCATTTCGCACTTCTGGGTGGTTGAGGGTCACGGTGGCAACGCCGTCTTCGATCTCGCAGAGCACAAGAGCCATGCCATGACAATAGGGGTGCAGCGAATAAGTTGGCGCAGTGACCGATTCCCGGAATCCTCGACGCGCGCGGCAAGCGCTGTCGTACCGGAATTATCGCCTGTTCATCTCCGGGGCCCTCATCTCGAACTCCGGTGTTTGGGTGCAGATGATCGCGCTGGCCTTTGTGATCGAAGACCTCACCGAAAGCGGGACCTGGGTGGGATTGGCCGCCATGATGCAGACGCTGCCAGCGGTGTTCTTGGGGATGGTCGGCGGGGCGCTGGCCGATCGATTCCCTCGGCGAATCATGCTGATGTTCACCAACTCGGCCCAAGCGCTTATAGCTCTGGGTTTCGCTGCCATGTGGGCCGCAGGCGTCGACCGCCCGCTGGCCTACATCGCCCTTGGAGTGGTGAACGGGTGCATGAATGGCATTCAGCTCCCCGCCTGGCAGGCATTCGTCGCCGAGCTGGTGCCCCGCGGCGCTCTCTTGAAC
>JAPPKI010000522.1 GCA_028820035.1 bacterium
CTGGCAGCCCGCGGCGGTGGCCACTCCGTCTACTTCGGCGATCACCGGCTGGGGCGCGGCGTGGACCGCGTCCATCAGGTGCGTGCATGCCTCGAACAGGTCGTCGTAGAACTGGCTATCCCGATCGACCATCTCCGACAGGTCGTGGCCAGCAGAGAATGCCGGCCCCTCGGCAGCGATCACGATCGCCCCGACGTCGGTCTTTTCTCCCAACTCGTGCAGCGCATGGGTAAGGTGCTGCATCAGCTCCAGGCTGAGCGCATTGCGCCGCTGTGGGTTGGCCAGAGTGACCCGGGCCACCGGCCCCTCAATTTCGATGCTGAACACGCAACTGAGATTACCCGCCTGCGGTGTGCTACCCATTGGGCATGGCCGCTGGAGGAGGCACCAAAGCCGTATTGGCGGCGCTCTTCGCCAATTTGGCCATCGCCATTGCCAAATTCGTAGGGTTCGCCGTCACCCGCTCGGCGTCCATGCTGGCCGAAGGGGTCCACTCCTGCGCCGATACCGGCAACCAGGCCCTACTGCTGTTGGGCGGCCGTCTGGCCAAGCGGGATCCCACCCCCCGCCATCCCTTCGGCTACGGGCGAGAGCGGTACTTCTGGTCGTTCGTGGTGTCCATCATCCTGTTCACCCTGGGCGCGCTGTTCGCCATCAACGAGGGCATCGAGAAGGTGCGCCATCCCCACGAGCTGGAATCGCTCTGGGTGGCCATCGGCATTCTGATCTTCGGCATCGTGGTTGAGTCCTTGTCGTTCCGCACTGCCATCGTGGAATCCAACAAGGTGCGGGGCAAGCTTTCCTGGGGCACATTCATCCGCCGCTCCCGCACTCCCGAGCTGCCCGTGGTGCTGCTGGAAGACCTCGGGGCCATGTTCGGCTTGGTCTTCGCGCTGATCGCTGTGGTGCTGGCCGAGGTCACCGGCGAGCCCCGTTGGGATGGCGTGGGCACCCTGGTGATCGGCGTCCTCTTGGGGATCATCGCCATCGTGTTGGCCATCGAGATGAAGAGCCTTCTCATCGGCGAGAGCGCCACCGAAGAAGACCGAAAGCGGCTGCGGGAGGTACTGGACGATTCGCCGGAAATCGACCGCGTAGTGGACATCCGCACCCAGCACCTCGGCCCCGAGGAGCTATTGGTGGCCGCCGAAGTGGACTTCGCCGACCACTTATCAGCCGACCAAATGCCCGCGGCCGTAGCCGCGGTAGAGGCCCGCCTGCGCGCCGTCGTCCCCGCCGCCACCCACGTCTACCTGGAGCCGTCCGGCTAACTAGTCGACCGGTTCGAAGTAGGGCAGGGTGATTTCTTCGCTCAACTCGACGAAGGTGGTCTTTACCCGCATGCCGACGTGGACGGCGTCTACGGGGCAGTTGATGATGTTGGCCAACAGCCAGAAGCCCTCGTCCAGCGTCACGATCACAGCCACGTAGGGCACGGTGAACGCGGGGGTTTGGGGCCGCCATACGGTGGTCCAGGAGTACACTTCGCCGAGGCCGGTGCTGACCTCCCATTCGAGGTTCTCCGAGAAGCAGGCCGAGCAAGCGGGGGCCGGGTCCATGGTGATGGCACCGCAGTCTTGGCACCGCTGAAAGCGAAGCTCGCCCACCCGACAGCCGTCCCAGTAGGGCTGGGAGTAAATCGTGGGCACCGGCAGGGGGATGCCGGGCGACTGGGGTTGCAGAATCTCGCTCATGGCGTTTCCGTTCCCAGCAGTATCACGTCGGTGAACAGTGCACCGGCGCCGCCGTTGGAGCACATGGCCACCTGGGCGTCGGGCACTTGAGAGGTCACGCAGGTTCCCCGCAGCTGCTCCACCCCCCGGATGACCCGCTGGAGCTGCTGCACCGCCGCCCCACCGTGGCTGAACGACATCGTGCCCCCGTCGGTGGTCACCGGGAATTGGCCGCCAGGACCGATGCGGCCGTCCATGATGAAGTCGCCGCCCTCGCCCTCCTCGCAGAACCCGTAGGCCTCAAACTGGCGGATGATCTCGAAGGAGAACGGGTCGTAGAACTCGCACACGTCCACATCGGTGGGGCCGAGCTCGCCCATGGCGAACGACTTCTGCGCCGCCCACCGGCCGGTGTAGCCGTTGTTGCGGCCGCTGGGGCCAGCCAAGTCCCACGCCGGCGGGTGCTGGTAAGAGGGGCCGAAGCTGTCGCATGCCCCGCCCAGGATGTACACCGGCCTTTTGGGCAGGTCTTGGGCCCGCTCCCGGGTGGTGAGGATCAGCGCGCACGCCCCCTCGGAGGTCATGGCGCAATCGAGCAGGTGGAAGGGATCGGACACCATGCGGGACGCCAGGATGTCGTCGGGGGTGAAGGGCCCCCGGCCGTGGTACACCGCATCGGGGTGGGCATGGCCGTTGTTGCGGATGGTGGCCGCCACCGTGGCCAACTGCTCTGGCGTGGTGCCGTGCATATGCATGTGGCGCTGGGCAATGAGGGCGAACTCCGCCGCGGTGAACATGCCGTAAGCAACCACGAACTCGTTGGCTGGCCGGGTCCACGGGGCGGTGGAAGCCCGCTCGGTGTAGATGCCTGCCGATCCGTGGGCCACCAGCACGGTGTGGCACTGGCCGGTGGCGATGGCCGAGGCCGCGTCCAGGATTATGGGGATGGAAGGGGCCATGTGGTTCCGCCAGGCTGGGCCGTTGCGCATGTAGTAGGTGAGCGGGCCGCTGAATGGGCCGGCGGCGACGCCGTCGATGTCCCAAGGAGTCAGGCCGGTGTCGGCCAGCACCCGGTGAACGGCTTGAAAGGTGATGGTGGTGGAATCGTGTCCCTCAAGAACACGGGCCTGTTCGGAATTGGCTATGCCGACAATGGCGACGTCGTGAAACGGGTGTTTGGCCACGGCCTCAATGTCTAGTCGCGGCGGAGATGGGTTGCGACTTGGGGAAATGGTAAGCAAGGGAACATGAGGCCGTTGGAGGGTGTTCGGGTTGTTGACTTGACTCGGGTGGTTTCGGGGCCGGTTTGTACTTGGTTCTTGGCTTCGCTGGGGGCGGAGGTTATTCGAGTGGATCCGCCGGGCGGGGACGTGACTTGGCGCATTCCGCCGTGGGTGGGGGCTGATGGGGAACAGTCGGAGGCCATGGGGCCCGACGACATCGGGATCAGTTATCTGCGCAAGGGGCGGGGTAAGCGCAGCGTGGTTCTCGACCTAGGTCGGCCCGAGGGGGCGGACGCCTTTCGGCGGCTGACGGCCAATGTTGACGTGCTGGTGGACAACTTTCGGCCGGGAGTCATGGCCTCGCTGGGGCTGGACTACGAGACGCTGGCCGAGCTGAACCCTCGGCTGATCCACGCCTCCATCACCGGCTATGGACCAGATGGGCCGGATGCCGACCTGGCTTCCATGGACCTCATTATCCAAGGCCGGTCCGGGCTGATGGCCAAATCGGGCTTCCCCGACGGCCCGCCCACCAAGGCCGGCGCCACCGTCGGAGACCAATTCCCGGCCGCCCTTTGCGCCCTGGGGGTGGTGGCAGCGCTGCGCCAGCGAGACATCGACGGAAAGGGTCAATACATCGACGTGGCCATGCTCGACAGCCTGGTCACCATGATCTGGGACGAGCCTCTGGACCTCTACCGCGAACGGGGCATGCCGGATCGCATCGGTAACGGCGATCCGAGGGGCATTCTGGACACCTTTGAGTCTCAGGACGGCTGGATAACTCTGGTCATCACTTCAGACGCCCAATTCAAGCGTCTCACCGAGGAGATGGACCGCCCCGACCTATGGGAGCTGGGCCCCAATATCCCGGTTCGGGCGGCCAATCGAGCTGAGATCTGCAAAGAGGTGGCGGCGTGGATGGCGCAGCAATCCACCGAGGAGTTGGTGGCCCGACTGCACAAAATCCGAGTGCCCGCTGGCGCGGTGGCCTCCGCCTACGCCGCCGCCGAAGACCCCCAAATCCAACACCGCCAAGCCCTAATCCCCCTCCGCCACCCCAATTCCGAAGAGCCCTCCCGCTGGCTAGCCCCCGCC
>JAPPKI010000134.1 GCA_028820035.1 bacterium
ACCAGGTGTCGCTGGGTGACTTTGCCGGACGGAAGCTGGCGATTTTCTTCTTTCCCAAAGCGCTCACTCCTGGTTGAACGAATCAGGCAATCGGCGTGCGTGACATCGCCGCAGAACGGGGCATCGCCGCAGTGGGAATTAGCGGGGACAAGCCCGACCGCCAGAAGCGATTCGATGAGAAGTGTGACCTCGGCTACTCGCTGTTGTCGGATCCCGACCATGAGGCCGCCGAGGCCTTCGGGGTGTGGCGGGAGAAGAAGATGTACGGCAATACCTACTGGGGCATTGTCCGCTCCGCCTTCCTTGTAGATGAAGACGGCCGGATTGAGCACGCCTGGTACAAGATCAGCCCCAAGAACACCGCGATCAATCTGGCTGCGGTACTGCCTGAGGAATAGCGGAACAAGAGCAGCCTTATGAGACCTCCGGCCGAGGTTCTCCCGCACCGCCCCCCGTTCCTGTTCTTGGACGAGGTCACCTCGATGGTGGTCGGGGAGCGGGCCGAGGGCTATTGGCAGCTCACGGGCGACGAGCCGTTCTTCGCCGGCCACTTTCCCGGGCGTCCCACGCTGCCGGGAGTGCTGATGGCCGAGGCCATCGCCCAACTCGGGGCCTACATCGCCCTCTGTGACGACCGGTTTGCCGGCAAGCTGCCCTTGTTCGGCGGCCTCGACAGCGCCCGTTTCCGCCGCCAGGTGGTCCCTGGTGAACGCCTGGACCTGGAAGTGGAGATGACCCGCCTGTCGGCCCGGGCTGGCCGAGGCCAGGGGCGGGCGTCGGTTGGCGGCGATCTGGCCTGCTCCTGCGAGCTGCTGTTCGTGGTGGTAGACGCCGGCTGATCGGCGCTGGCAGGCAGATGCCGGCTAGGCGGGCGGGGGACCGATCACGATGGTCCCGTTGTGGCCGCCGAAGCCGAAGGAATTCGACAGCGACGGCCCCGGTGTCCACGGGGCCGGATCGGGGCCCACGATTTGGATCGGGGCCATCTCCGGGTCGGGGGTTTCGTACCCGTAGGTGGGGGGGATCGTCCCGTGTTCCATGGCCAACAGCACCGCGGCCGCCTCAATGGCCCCCGCCGCTCCCAGGGCGTGACCGGTCACGCCCTTGGTGGAGGTGACTAGCGGTCCCGGCGTGCCGAACACCTTCTGGATGGCCTCGGCCTCGGCGGCGTCGTTCAACGGGGTGGATGTGCCGTGGGCGTTGATGTGGACGATGTCGCCGGCTTCCAGCCCAGCGTCGGCCAAGGCCAGCTCCATGCACCGCACTGCCCCCGCGCCCCCTGGCGACGGGGCGGTGATGTGATGGGCGTCGGCGTTGCTGGCGCCCCCCAGGATCTCGCCCAGCACGGTGGCGCCCCGGCTTCGGGCCGTTTCCAACTCCTCCAGCACCAAAACCGCCGCTCCCTCGGCTTGGATGAAGCCGTCGCGATCCAAGTCGAACGGGCGGCTGATGTGGCATCGGGACACCGCAGTCATGTTCCAGAATGTGGCTTCGCCGGTGATGGAGTTGGAGGCCTCGCTTCCGCCAGTGATCACCGCATCGCAGCGATTGGAGCGGATCAACATGGCCGCGTTGGCAATCGACTGGGTGCCCGCGGCGCAGGCGGTGACCGTGTTCTCGCACGGACCGGAGAAGCCGTAGCGCATAGAGATGGCCGCTGATGCGGCGTTGGCCATCAGCATCGGCACCAGAAACGGCGACACCCGCCGTTCGCCTTTCTCGATGCGGACCTGGATCTGATCTTCCAGCGTCCGTAGACCCCCCACGCCCGTTCCCACCCACACGCCGGTGCGGCCGGGGTCGGCGCTGAGCTCGCCCGACTGCTCCAGTGCCTCGGCCGCTGCGGCCAGGGCCATCTGGGCGAACCGGTCGGTGCGGCGGGCTTCTTTGGGGGAGTCGAAATGGGGGAGGGGATCGAAGTGGTCCATCACCCGCCGCCCCTCGGCGGGGGCCTCCAGCAGCCCCTGCCAGAAGGCATCCCGGCCAAGGCCGGGCCAGGCCAAGACCCCGATGCCGGTAACTGCCACTCGGCGCGACGCTGTCACGGGCTCGCGCTCCGCGGCCGAGGGTTGGAATTCGTCTCGTCAGATGGCGGCGAGGTCATCCCAGTTTGACGGTCACCAAGTCGAAGGCCTGGCCCACGGTCTCGATGTCCTCCAACTCTTCCTCGTCGATGGCGATGTCGAACTCTTCTTCGAGCGCCATCACCAATTCGACCAAGTCGAGGCTGTCTGAGTCCAAGTCGTCGGCAAAGGTGGCCTCGGGAGTGACCTGATCGGCCTCCACCGACAGCACCTCCACGGTGCAGTTCTGGAAGCGGGTGAAGTTGTCGTCGCTCACGCTTGTTCTCTCCTATTCGTGGACGGGTGGTCCTTGGATGGGTTTTCCAATGCGTATCCGGGCATTCATCCTCCCATGCCCAGGCCACCGTCTACCGGAATTACCGCTCCGGTGACGTAGCCGGCGGCGTCGGAGGCCAAGAAGGAAATGGTGGCAGCAATTTCGGAGGGTTCGCCCAATCGTCCGAGGGGAACCGCGTCGATAATGGCCGAGCGGCGGTCCTCGTCGAGCTCGTTCAACATGTCGGTGCCCACCGGGCCGGGGGCTACCACGTTGACGGTGATGTTGCGGCTGGCCAGTTCCTTGGCCAGCGATCGGCTCAACCCCACCAGCCCCGCTTTGGAGGCGGCGTAGTTGGCCTGCCCGGCCTGGCCCACGGCGCCCACCACCGAAGACACGAACACGATGCGGCCCCAGCGGTTGCGCATCATCGACTTGGTGGCCCGCTTGGCCACCCGGTAGCCGGCGGTCAGGTTGGCGTCGATCACGTCGGTGAAGTCGGCCTCACTCATGCGCATCAGCAGCTTGTCGCGGTTGATTCCGGCGTTTGACACCAGCACTTCGACCGGGCCGAGCCGGTCTTCGATCTCGGCGAAGGCGGCTTCAATCTGATTCTCGTCGGTCACGTCGCAGCACACGCCCAACAGGTCGACTTGCCCGTTGGATTGCGGGGGCTCGCTGCGGTATGTCACCGCCACTTGGTGGCCGTTTTGGGCGAACTCAGTGGCTGTCGCCAGCCCGATGCCCCGGTTCCCGCCGGTTACCAGGACAACCCTGGATGTGCTCACTGGCCCCAGCGTAGCAGCGCGGCGGCGACGCTCATACCTGCGCCGAAGCCCACCAGCAGCACCACATCACCGTCGTTTATGGCCCCCTTCGACACCGCCTCGTCCATGGCCAGCGGGATGGAGGCCGATGAGGTGTTGCCGGTGGTCTCGAGCACGGTGGCCGCCTTCTCCAAGGGGATGTCCAGGCGTTTCATGGCGCTTTCGATGATCCGGAAATTGGCCTGGTGGGGGATCACCGCGGCCACATCAGAGGCCTCCAGCCCGGTGTCGGCCAGCACTCTCTGGCTGGCAGAGACCATCACCCGCACCGCCTGGCGGAATACCTCTTTGCCGTCCATTTTGATGTAGTCGCCGAAGTCGCAGATCAACAGGTCGGCGAAGCGGCCCTCGGAGCCCATGTAGGTGCTGAGCACGCCCCGGTCGTCGCGAATGGCCGGCTCCAGCACCACCGCGCCGGCGCCGTCGCCGAACAAGATGGCAGTGGAGCGGTCGTCCCAGTCGGTGAACCGGCTGAGCGTGTCCACGCCGATTACCAGCACCCGCTCCATGCCGGCGGCGATCTGGGACTGGGCCAGGGACACGCCGTAGGTGAAGCCCGAGCAGGCCGCGTTCAGGTCGAACGCCCCGCATGTTGCTCCCAACTCGTTTTGGATGCGGTTGGACACGGCGGGGAACACCTGGTCGGGAGTGCAGGTGGAGCAGATGATCAAGTCGAGGTCGGTGGCGTCGATCTCGGCTTGTTTCAGGGCGATCTTGGCCGCTTGGCCGCCCAGCTCCAGGCAGCTCCCCCCCACCCGGCGCTCGTGGATGCCGGTGCGCTCCACGATCCACTCGTCGCTGGTGTCGAG
>JAPPKI010000386.1 GCA_028820035.1 bacterium
TCCTCGGACCTCTCGCTGATGGCAAGGGCGTCGATCAGATGGGGATCAAGGGAGACCAAGGCCACAGGTTGGGGACGCACCCGGGGGTCGAGAACGTCGGCCAGCAATTGCAGGCTCTGTCCGGTGGGACCCAGGTCCACGTTTCCCAGATGGTCGACGGCGGGAGGTCCGGTTGCCGAGAGGACGGTGCTCACCAGCAGAGGAGGCTTGCCGGCATCGGGCAAGGGAGTGCGGACCAGAAAGGTGTGGACGGTATCCAACCGAATGCCGTCGGAGCCTCGAAGAAGAAGACTCACCGGGTACACCCCTTCGGCAGGAAGGGGGAGAAGCAATTGATCCGGTGCCCCGGCCTGATGCGTCTGGCCGCTCGTGGTGGCGATTTCCAAGGACGCGACTCCATCGGCGTCGCGCTCCGGGACGGCCAGTCGGGAAACCCGATGCAGAACTGGTCCGGTGGACGGCCCAGCCAGTCGATCCAGGAGAGCGGAGCGAGACCGAATAGGCACCCCGATGTTGATGTCAATGGTGGAACCGTCGGGGGCGTCGATTAGGCGGAAGGAGACTCGGAAAACGTCCTCCTCGGCAATCCACATGCTTTGGCTGACCAGCTCTATGGAGGGGGTTTCCGTCTCGGAGGTGCCGTTGTCATTCTGGGCGGTGGCGATCGGGATCATGAGAGCGGGCGCGGCGCAGCAGATAAGAGCCGACGCCAGCCCAATCGCCAGCCACTTGCTCCTGGATCGGTATCTATGGCCCACTTATCTCCAACTCCAGAACTTGCAGACCGGGGGGAACCGGCTCGAAACCCAGACGCTCATAGAGGCGCAGGGCACCGGTGTTTTGCTGGGGTGTGTTGACCCAGGCTTGGGTGGCACCCCAGCGGGCCATCCACGTCAGCCCGTCGATTACCAGAGCGGTGCCGGCACCCTGTCCTTGTTGGCTAGGCGAGATTGCCAATCGCTGGAGATAGCCCGACGGTCCGCTGCGCCCAGAGATGGCGTACCCAGCCGGGGCCTTGTCGGAATCTTGACGAGCCACTCGAAAGCGTCGGAAGGGTGTGGCTCTGAGTGCTTCGTGCAGTCCGACCGCATCGAGCTGCCAGAGCGGATCGAAGGCGGCATGGTCCACGGCCAGCACCGAGCTGTGATCGCGGCGCCGGGCCCGTCGGATGGAAGCGCCTCCATTTCGCTCAGAGAGCGGTGGTTGGATAGGCCGAGACAGCAAGGCGAGCTGCTGGCGGGGTTCGAATCCGGCTCGGAGGAACGGCTCCGCCTCTAGGTGCGAGAGGGCTGAAGTCCGGATTCGGAGATAGCCCTGGGCCGCCGCCGATTCAATCGAGGCGGCAACGGCGGCATCTGAGACTGCCGAGCCGGAAGTCAGCAGAATGAGCAGGCCGACCTCCGTTTCGCTGGCCCAGGGTCGGAGCCGCAGACGGTCGTGACCGAGTCGGAGCGTCACGGATTCCTGCCCTGACCGTCGGCGCAACATGTCATTGAGGCTAGGTCCGAGCAGGGCGCGGCGTACACCGCGAACCAGGTTTCTTCTGGACGCGAGAAATGCTCATTCTTGGGTACTGGCCGGGCGCGGTACCGTGGGGCTGTGTCGGTTTTGTGGATCACCGACGAGCGCTTTCTCGACCACGACACCGGACGCTCCCATCCAGAGCGTTCGGCCCGATTGCGCGCGGTAGTCGACGGGGTGCAGCGGGCGGGGTTAGACGACGCTCTGGTTCCGACCGAGCCTCGGCTGGCCACCGACGCCGAGCTATTGGCTGTCCACGATTCCTCGGTACTCGACTCGGTCCAACGGATGGCGCAGAGCGGGGGCGGCCGACTGGACCCCGACACCGTGCTGTCCAGCGAATCGGAGGTAGCTGCTCGAATGGCGGCAGGAGCGGGACTGGCCGCTGTCGAGGTCTTGGACGCCAACGCGGCTGATGCCGCGTTCTGCGCTGTGCGCCCACCAGGCCACCACGCCACACCGGCGCGGTCGATGGGGTTCTGCCTATTCAACAGTGCGGCGGTGTGCGCCCAGGCACTAGCGGACCGGGGCGAGCGGGTGCTGGTGGTTGACTACGACGCCCACCACGGCAACGGCACCCAGGACGCGTTTTGGGAGGACGACCGGGTGATGTACGTGTCGTGGCACCAATACCCGTTCTATCCGGGGACCGGCGGGCTGCTAGAGCGGGGCGCGGGGGCAGGATTGGGCACCACCATCAACTTGCCCATGCCCACGGGGGCGACCGGCGATACCTACCGTCGAGGCTGGGAAGAGGCCGTGCTGCCCGCGGTGGAAGACTTTGAACCTGACTGGCTCGTTCTGTCGGCCGGATTCGACGCTCACCGGGCTGACCCACTGACCAATCTGGGCTTGGCCGCAGGTGACTTTGCCGACCTCACCGAAGCGATCATTCAGGTGGTTTCCTCCGGTCGGCGTATCGCCTTTTTGGAGGGCGGCTATGACCTGGATGCCCTGGCCGACTGCGCCGCCGCGGCGGTAGCAGTGTTGGCTGGCACGCAGTGGCGGCCGGAACCGGCTACGAGTGGCGGTCCGGGTGTAGAGGTGGCGGCTGCCGCGGCCGCGTTGTTGTTGTGAGCCTCGACCGTCTGGCCCCCGTCCGCGAGGAGGCCCGAGAACTGGCTGAACGGTTTGCCGCCAGCGGGTACCGGATCTATCTGGTAGGTGGGATTGTGCGTGACGCGATGCGGAATCGACCACTGGACACCGCCTTCGACCTGGACCTCACCACCGATGCCCAGCCAGAGGCGGTGAAGTCGATCTTGGAAGAGTGGGCCGACACCCTATGGACTCAAGGGGAGCGGTTCGGCACAATCGGCGCGCGCCGGGGCGACCGCCGGGTTGAGATAACCACCCATCGCACCGAGCGGTACCTGCCCGACTCTCGCAAGCCCGAAGTGGCCTTCGCCGATGCCATCGAGGCCGATCTCTCCCGCCGGGACTTCACGATCAACGCGATGGCTGTCGAACTGCCCGATGGCGGGCTAGTGGACCCCTTTGACGGAGCATCCGACCTAGAGGCTGGGCGTCTCCGCACTCCGCTAGACCCTGAGGAAACGTTCAGCGACGACCCCCTCCGAATGCTGCGAGCGGCCCGCTTTTTGGCGCAGTTCGACCTGGCTGCGGACACGAACCTGGTAGCGGCCATGGGGGCCATGGCCGACCGGCTGAGCATCGTGGCTGACGAGCGGATTCGCGACGAGCTGGACCGGCTCCTCGCACTACCCGACCCCGGGCCCGGCTTCGAGTTGCTCTTCAAGACCGGCCTGGGCGAACGAGTGTTGGGGCCGGTAGGCGATGGCAATACGGCGCTCATCGTTCTTCGCAAGGTAGGTGATGATCCAGTGGTCCGCTTGGCCGCGCTGTTGGCTGGTGTCGGAACGCCCTCCGACGTGCGGTCGGCGTTGTCGGAGCGCCGAGCCACCACTGCAATCAGCGATGCAGTGTTTGCCGTGCTAACCGCCGCGCGCCGAGCGATGGAGCATCCGCCCCAATCCCCTGCCGAGTTACGCCGCTGGGTGGTTGATGCCGACCCCCATGTGCACCAAGCAGTGATGTTGGCGACAGCCCACGGTGCGGTGGGCACGTTGACCGCCGATGTGGAAGCCCTGATCGCCGCAGAGCCCGACCTGCTTGGCGCCCCAGTACTCGACGGTGAGCAGATAATGGAGCTTCTTGGTCTGGACCCCGGTCCCGACGTAGGCGCAGCCGTCGACGAACTACGGCGTCATCGCTTCGACTACGGCCCCCTCACTCCCGAGGAGGCCCGCGCCCACCTTTTGAAGTGGCGTTCTAGATGACCTCGCCTCGGGCGTAGGCCTCAACCATCTCGCGGGCGGTCTCGTCGCGGTACTGGATGGGCGGGCTCTTCATGAAGTAGGCCGAGGGGCCGAGCAGGGGACCGCCGATGCCGTGATCCAAGCCGAGCTTGGCGCAGCGCAGGGCGTCG
>JAPPKI010000294.1 GCA_028820035.1 bacterium
GGAAGTCGGCCATCTCCATGGCCTCGGCGATCTCCTCGGGGGTGCCCAGTCGGGTTCCCTCCCCCAGCGCGGTGAGGTTGCGGAGGATGTCGGTCCAGCCGTCGCTGACCAGGTCTTCCTCCTGCATGCTGCCGGCCACGATGTTGCCGAAGTTCTCGATGCGGTTCTGCTGCCAGCCGGGCTCCAGCGACTCGACCCACTCTTGGTCGGTGGGGCGGTTGCCCCGCACGTCGATGGACGACGGCGTCCGCTGAAACACATAGAGGTGCTTGGCCGCCTCGCCCACATGGGGAATGCACTGCACTGCGGTGGCGCCGGTGCCAATCACCCCGACCACCTTGTCGGACAGGTTGGTCAGGCCCCCGTTGGTGTCGCCGCCGGTGTAGTCGTAGTCCCACCGGCTGGTGTGGAACGAGTGGCCCTCGAAGGTGTCGATGCCGGCGATGCCGGGCAGCTTGGGCCGGCTGAGCGGCCCGATGGCCATGATCACGAACCGGGCCCGCATCCGGTCGTTGTGGTTGGTGTGCAGCACCCAGCGATCATCAGCATCGTCCCAGTGCATCTCATGCACCCGGGTGCCGAAGCACACGTCCCGGTACAGGTCGAAATGGCGGCCCAGCGCCCGGCAGTGCTCCAGGATCTCGGGGCCATAGGAGTACTTCTCCTTGGGCATGTATTCCATTTCCTCAAGGAGGGGCAAATAGATGTACGACTCGATGTCGCACTGCACACCGGGGTACTGGTTCCAGTACCAGGTGCCGCCGAACTCGGCCCCGGTCTCGATCATGCGGATGCTCTCCACTCCGAATTGCCGCAACCGTGCCCCGGCCAGCAGCCCGCTGAAGCCCGTGCCAATGATGGCCACATCCACCTCGTCGGTCAGCGGCTCCCGGGTGATGCCGGTCTGGGCCGGATCGTCCAGATAGCGGGAGAACTCCCCGTCCATGGCGATGTACTGGTCGTTGCCGTCGGCCCGCAGGCGCTTGTCGCGCTCCTCACGGTATTTCTCCCGAAGGGCATCAGGGTCGAAGTCCAATCCAGCGGTGTCCGAAGAGAGGGTGTCGGTCATAGCTCACTACGATACGGCCCATGACCTTTGAGGCTCGATTCGATCTAAACGACTTGGACTGGACCCACATGGAGGGCGGTCCGGAGTTCGACTATCTCGTCGACTTCGACTTGGCCGTGCTCGGCTCACAGCCCGAGAACAACACGCTCGACTTGCTAGTGCGCTTCGCCCCCAACTCCCACTGCCACTTCCACCGCCATGTGGCCGCCACCCGAACTCTGGTGCTCCAAGGCGAGCACCACGTGTTCGACATCGAGCCCAACGGCGAGACCGTCCACAAGATCAAGCCGGCCGGCACCTACAGCCAAAGCCCCGGCGGAGAAGTCCACATGGAGAGGGGCGGGCCCGAGGGCGCCATCGTGCTGTTCAACCTCCACTCCCCCACCGGCGTGCTGTTCGAGTCCCTCGACGCCGACCACAATGTGATCGCCTCCTCCACCATCGAGTCGATGTCTGAGAATCCCTCGTTGGGGGGCTGATCCAAACTCAGCAGACGTGTGGGCTCAGCCAACGCCAGCGCATCGACGGCGTGCGCCCTGGGTCCAGACTCAGCAGACGTGTGGGCTCAGCCCCGGCCGCCGAACCAGGTGTCGTGGAGGCGCTGGTAGACGCCGCTCTCGATGAGGTCCAACAGCGCGAGGTTTATGCGTTCGCGCAGCTCGGTGTCGTCGGGGCCGAGCATGAGGCCGTACTGGACCCTCTGAAAGTCCGATCCCACCGTCGTGATCTCACCGGCGCCCTCGCGAGAAGCGTGGTACTGGAGCACCGGGGCATCGAACACCACTGCGTCCACGTCTCCGTCGAGCAGGAGCAAGTAGGCGTCGTCGATTTTGTCCACCAGCACCGGTCCCACTCCGATGGAGGGGAGGTAGGTCTCTGCCGCTGAATGAGTGGCAGTTGCCACCCGCTTGCCAGCTAGATCTGAGGGTCCGGAGATCCCCGATCGCAGTTCGCTCACCGCCAGCGACGAGGCAATAGCGGCCGTAAAGCTGGCAAAGACCAGAGTGCCCAGACCGATCCACACCAGCGCCAGCACGCGTCCCCGCGTCCCTCGAGCCACCTTGTCGCCATATCCGACGGTGCTCATGGTGACAACCGACCAATAGAACGAGTCCCAGATACCCCGCCGGTACGGGCCCGCAAAGTCGGGGTTGTGCTTGCGTTCCAAGAGCCAGATCAAATGCGCGGCGATCAGCACGGCCACCCCGAACACGACCAGCAACCACGGCAGGTCTGAGGACGCGATGGCGTCGAAGAAAGAGACGATCCGGTCGTCGATCCCCCGCGACGACTCGTTGGGTACGAGGATGGTCAATCCGGAGTCCAGCACCGGCAAAGAGAAGTCCACCACCTCTTCGCGGGACTGGGTGATGGCCACTCCACCCAACCCGAGCCGGGCCACTCCCCGGCCTATGTCGTCGATCTGCTTGGCGGTGGTGTCCACCGCGTAGATCTCAACCTCCATGCCCAGCTTGGCCGCGACCAACCGCACCAACTCCACCTCGAAGCCGCTGTAGGTGCGATTCTCATAGATCACGAACGGAGGCAACGCTCGCGCCGCGACATTCAGGCTGCCTCCGGCGGTGGCCTCGTCAACCCCAGGCTGCTGTATCCCAACCGCGTCAGGATTGGCGGCTGAGATCCAGCGATTGACTGAGGCCATGTTGGCAGCCACCCACTCTTCGGCGTGGCGCCGAATGTCTGCGGGATCGCCGCCAGTTGTCACCATGCGCACGTTTTGCTCGGAGATGTCGTCCAAGGGGATGACTACTTGCTCCAACAGGCGTCGGACCGCCGGGTTTGCGTCCAGGAAATCGGTGTTGGCGAAAGCTCGTATGTCATTGGGCGGCCACCCGGTTTGGCAGGGATCGCTGGCGCACCCGGGGATCCCGGTGATCGTCGTCTGGTGTAGCGCGGAGGCCTGGTCTGGGGGCAACGACGGGAACGGGGTCTCCAGCCAGACGACATCTGAGCCGGGATCCAGCTCGCCAACCGTCCAGTTGGGCGTCCAGGTGAAGTACAGCACTGGCTGCCCTGCCCGATAGCGGTCGATGGTCTCAGCGATCAGGGGGGAGTAGTCGCCCTGCACATGCTCCACAGTGCCGGTCAGGCCGTAGGCGTCGAGGTGGTGGTCGATGGTGGTGGCACAGGACCATCCGACGTTGCAGCCCACCAGGTCGGCTAGGCCGTCCCCATCGTGGTCGAACAGCTCGGCTACCCCTGGATCGGCAAGGTCGCCCAGATTTGTGATCCCGTTGGCAGCGGCGGTGGCGGCGTCGACGAAATAGCCCTGCAAGGCCCCGTCGTCGACGGTTGTACCGACCGCCGAGACCGGTGCGCCGTCGGGGATGAACTCATCATGGGCCGGAAACCAGCCGTTGACCCAAAGATCTACCTCACCCTCGGCCACCGCGGCATAGAACTCGGCATTGTCCATTGTCGTGGGACCGTCGACTTGGTAGCCCAGCCGCTCCAGCAGCAGCCGGTAGACCTCCGCCTGGAACCATCCGGTGTCCCAGGTGGCACGGGCCAAGCGAACCCGGGGCGCTTCCTCGGAACCTTCCTGAGCTGCTGCCACAGCGCCCAACGACAGCACCAGCGAGACCAGCACGAGCACCACCATGGTGACCAGCCACCGGTGAGGCGATGGCGGCGCATCGGAGTTTGTAATATGTCGGGTTAGCCCCTTGCGGTTGCGAGCCATCTGTCGACGGTGTCGCGGTTGGCCTCGATCCAAGCTGCGGCGTCGGCATTGATCTGGGCCTCGGAATAGCCCAGTTCGGCCTCGGCCATCTTGGCGTTTTGGGCGGCGATGTCCTCCAGAGGTATGGACACAACCCCCAAGAGGCGGCGTATGTCGTCGTTGTCGTCGAGGAAGTCCTCATTGCCCACGGCGCGGA
>JAPPKI010000439.1 GCA_028820035.1 bacterium
GCAACGGGGGCTGGTGCGTGGGGGAGCTGGCCGCCGGGCCCAGGCGGCATGAGGCCGTGGCCGGCAAAGATGCGGCCCGCCGGTTTCTCCATGCGCTGCACGATGCGGTCGACGAGGTGGGGCGGGTAGCCGAGCGGGAGGGTATCGACTGCCACTACGCCAAAGGCGGCGCCATCCGCTTGGCCCGCAACCGGGCCCACCTCACCCGCCAACGAGAGCAGGTCGAGCTTTTCCAGGGCGCTTACGGGCTGACCGACCAAGACATGCGGATGCTCGGCGCCGATGAGGCCCGCGCCCATTTGGCCGCCACCGGGGTGGTGGGCGGCATGTTCTTTGCCCACGCCGCGGCCCTCCACCCGGCCCGACTGGTTCGAGGGCTCGGCGATGCCGTCGAGCAATTGGGCGGCAAGATTGTCGAAAGCACGGCCGCCACCGCCATAGAACCCGGCCGAGTCAACACCGACCAGGGAGTCGTCAAGGCCGAGATCGTGGTACGAGCCTTAGAGGGTTACACCGGCACGTTGGAGGGGGACCGCCGGACATTGGCCCCGCTGTACTCCCTGATGATTGCCACCGAGCCCATCGACGATGTGCTCTGGGAAGAGATCGGATTGGGCCACCGGCAGACGTTTACCGATGACCGGTTCATGGTCATCTACGGCCAGCGTACAGCCGATGGTCGAATCGCCTTCGGAGGGCGGGGAGCGCCCTACAACTTCGGCTCCAGGATCGTTAGTTCGGTCGAGCAGCGATCCCGTACCCACAACCGCATCGTCAAGTCGCTGGTCGAGCTGTTGCCCATGCTCTCTGATGTGGCCATCACCCACCGTTGGGGAGGTGTCCTCGGCGTGCCCCGCGACTGGTTCCCCTCGGTCGGCTTCGATCGGGACAGTGGCATGGCCTGGGGCGGTGGCTACGTCGGCGAGGGGGTGGCTGCCGCCAACTTGGCCGGGCGGACTCTGGCCGAGCTGATCACCGAGACCGACTCACCCCGCATCGACCTGCCCTGGGTGGGACACCGGTCGCGGCAATGGGAATCCGAGCCGCTGCGATGGCTCGGCATCAACGGGGCGTTGAGGATCATGGGCATCGCCGACCATTCCGAGGCACTAACCGGCAGAAGATCGCGGCTCGCCCGGATGATGCAGCGGGTGCTCAGCTGAATGGGCGCCAATCCAGCAGGACGACGGCGACGTTCGACAGTTTGCTCACTGTCCTTGCTCGACGTCGGCGGAGTACTCGATGGCCACTTCGGGTTCGGGCGACCGCAGCAGCAGCGACTCAATCCCAAATGTGGGGGCGGCGAACAACGCCGCGAAACAAGAGACCAGCCCGTGGGCCACTTCATGGCCATTCATGATTCCGGTGCGGAACCCTTGGCGCTGCCAATGGGGGATGGCCGCTTCGAATGCCTCTGGGGTGAAAGAATTGGCGAATTCGGTGGGCATGGTGGGCCCGAGAATGACGGTGACGAACCGGCGTGTCCCCAGTGTCTCAGTGCGCCAACCTTCCATGGTCGCCTCCAAGGCTCGCTTGGAGGCGGCATAGGGGACCAGCGAGTGGCGGGGCATCTCAGTGGAGTCGGAAGACACCGCGGCCACCACCGCGTCCTCGCTGAGATGGGGGAGGGCGGCCCTGATGATCAAGTTCGGCCCGAACGTGTTGACTCCGAACACTGCCTGCCAGTCGTCTTGAGTCAACTCGGCCATCGGCGCCATGGGCGACATGCCCGATGTGTAGACGATGCCGTCGAGGCCACCGAGCGCGTCAACCGCGTCGGCCACTCCCTGCTCAATACTGGTTGGGTCGAGGGCGTCGATGACCACCACATGGCCACCTCCGGCCTCGGCTACCGCTTCGTCCAGCAAGTCGCGGCGGCGGGCGGCGAACGCAACGTGGGCGCCATTGCGCTGAAGCTCGATGGCGGTTGCCCGGCCCAGGCCCGACGAAGCCCCTACCACCAGGACCTTGCGCTCACTCAGGGCTTCCATCTGCTCCTCCTTCACCTAGGGCGCCGGTCAGCCAATCCTGCCAAAGGGGTCCATCCCGCTCAGCGGCCTCATCTCCGTTGGCCCCGTAAAGGTATAGCCACACCGAGGCACCGTGGTGCTCTCCAAAAGACTCCACCGCCACGAAGGCGGTGCCCGGTGCGGGCTCGTCGAGCAGCAGGGCAATCCGGTATGCGGCGGCTTCTGCCACTGTGCCGGCCAGCGGGGGAGCATCTGGCGAGCTGGCTTCGATCCGCTCGCCCAACCCTGGTGTCGAGTGGATTCCCAGTGCGGTTGTCAGCTCGGCCCAAAGCTCATCGCGTGAGCCGGCCCCCATTGCGGTGGGCAGCACCGAGACGGCCGTCTGACCTCCGAAGTGCTCCAAGTGCAGCCGAAGGTTGGACAAGAACAAGCCCCAGCCCTCCACCATGGCGTCATATTGGGCGTCCCACTCCCCGCCTTGACCGAACCCGGTGTTCACCAGCCTCACAACACAGCGATCGTTGCCTTGGGGCTCAACGGTCCACTCAAACGTCAATCCGTCAACCCCTTCGCCCCCGTCGAAACAGATACGACGAGGCGGCTCCCACACCACCACCCGCCCGGGAATCTGCATCTCCGGCCCCGGCCCAAACGTGGCCATAGCCGAACCGCCCGCCCGCTCTTCTACCGTGTGAGGCACATACCAAGAAGAGATCCCCGGACCGGTAGCCACCGCCTGCCACACCTCCTCGGCCGTCCCCGGCACCTCGACTTCCAGCTCAATCGACCGGCGTTCCTCAACCATGCCTCAAACCATAGAGGCAGAGTTGGCGATCAAAGATCTCGCCGGGCCGTTTGTTCGCCGTGAGAATCGACCGTTGGTAGTTTTTCGGGCGATGAGGTTGACCGATGCGCAGCGGGCTAGCTGGGAGGAGAACGGGTTCTTCATTGAGAGGGGGTTCGCTAGCAGGGCTGTTGCCGGCGCCATGGTTGAGCGGATCGTTGAGATTGCCCGGTCCGATGCGGCAGGGGAGCAGCGGCCCGACCTGTACATCACTCCCGACAAGACGAACAAGAAGCCGGCTACTCCTGAAGTCGGCGTCTCCAAGATCTTTCGGGTCATGCGGGCCGAGCCAGTGTTCCATGAGTTCGCCACCGATCCCCGGTTGCTGGCGATGATGGGCGACCTCGTCGGCCCCGACGTCGACTGCTTCCTGTCGCAGTTCATCTTCAAACACCCAGGCACCCTCGGCCAGCCTTGGCACCAAGACGACTACTACTTCCGCATGACCCCTCTGCCCCAGGTGGGGGTGTGGCTGGCCTGCACCGCCGCCACGCTCGACAATGGCCCGCTGTGGATCGTCCCCGGCTCCCACACCGAGCCGATCCACGACGCGGTGCCCGACACCCGGGAGGGCGCCGGACTGGCCTTTGTGGAGATCGTCGACGTTCCCACCGACAACGAGCAGGTGGTGCTCATGGAGCCGGGCGACCTGCTGGTGTTCCACTCCCACCTGCGCCACCGGTCCACCGACAACCTCTCAGATGGGATGCGGGCGGCCATGGTGTACCACTACGCCTCGCCGGAATCAGAGGGGTGGCGGGCGTTCAACCAAGACTGGACCGAGGTACTGCGCGGCGGTCAGCCAGTGCAAGCATCAACCGAGCCGGTGCCCATCGAGTACTGAGCGAAAAGGCAGTACCGGCTGCTATCCGGTGTTCGTCGACACTTCTAGGTCTGGTCGAACAGCCGAGGCCGGCCGGAACGCGACGATGTGCTCGGCGTTGGTTGAGATGTACGGCCCGCCAATGAGATCGATGCAGTACGGCACTGCGGCGAAGACCGCGTCGAGGCACTCTGAGATCGCCTTGGGCTGACCCGGCAGATTGATCACCAGGGCACCGTCGCAGATGCCAGCAGTCTGGCGGGACAGGATCGCGGTGGGCACTGCCTTCAGCGAAGCGGTGCGCATCGCTTCCCCAAACCCGGGCAG
>JAPPKI010000276.1 GCA_028820035.1 bacterium
ACGACCCCGACCACCAGCGCCAGCGGATGCTGGTGGCCCGGGAGTTCACCCCCCGAGCGGTTCGCAGGCAGGAGGACAAGATCCGGGCGGTGGTCACCGAGCTGATCGATCGGGTGGCGCCCCGGGGGTGGTGCGATGTGGTGTACGACCTGGCCGCCCCGCTGCCGGCCTACATGATCGGCAAGCAGTTGGGCTATCCCACCGAAATGTGGCCCCGGGTCATGCACTGGTCAGAGGCCACCATGCAGGGAGGCGGCGGCCCGGGCTATCACACCGTGCAGGGAGACCGGGCCATCGAGGAGTGGGCCGGCACCACCTACGAGCTGGTGCAGAAGCGCAAAGCCGATCCCCAAGACGACCTCATCTCCATGTGGTGCCACAAAGAGTTGGACGGCAAGCCGCTCAGCGACGACGACATAATGCACGAGGTGCTTCTGGTGCTGGACGGCGGTGCCGAGACCACCCGTACGGTGATCGGCACGACGTGTTTGGCGCTGGTGGAGAGTCCCGACCAGCGCCAGATCCTCATCGACGAGCCCGAGGTGATCGGCGAGACCGCAGTGGAGGAGTTCATCCGCTACGTGTCGCCCATCTTGAACATGCGCCGCACGGTGACGGCCACCCACGAGCTGCATGGCAAGACTCTCAAAGAGGGCGACCAGGTGTTGTTGATGTACGCCTCGGCCAACCGCGACCCCGAGGCATTTGAGAACCCCGATGCGCTGGATGTGCGCCGTGACGCCCGCAACCACCTCTCCTTCGGCTTCGGCACCCACTTCTGCTTGGGAGCGTCGTTGGCCCGGCTTCAGCTCAAAGTCATGTTCGAGGAGGTCACCCGGCGGCTGCCCGACATGAGGCTGGAGCCCTTCTATGCTCCCCGCTATCGTCCCGGGGCGTTTACTCGGGGCTTGGAGGGGCTGAACGTGGAGTTCGCCCAGAGCGAGCCCGAGGGCGACGGCGCTTTGGGAATGTTCCCCATCACGGTGCAGTAATGGTTGCGTCGACTGCCGAGTCGGGGATCGAGATTCCCCCCATCATCTCGGTGGACGACCACGTCATCGAGCCGCCCCATGTCTGGCAGTCGCGGCTGCCGTCCCGCTATGCCGACATCGGCCCTCGAGTGGTGACTGCTCCGTGCGAGATCTCCTACGTGGGGGGAGTGTTCTCGTGGACCGAGGGCACCGGCCGCCCCACCTCGTATTGGTACTACGAGGATCTCCACTATCCGATGGTGCGCACCCACTCGGCGGTGACCTTCCCCCGCGATCAGCTCCAGATGGTGGGCATCACCTTCGAAGAGATGCAGCCCGGCGCCTGGCAGGTAGAGCCCCGGTTGGGCGACATGGACATCGGCCATGTGGATGCCTCGTTGTGCTTTCCGTCGTTCCCCCGGTTCTGCGGCCAGGCCTTCGCCGAGGCCTCCGACATGGATCTGGCCTTGCTGTGTGTGCAGGCCTACAACGACTGGATGGTGGAGGAGTGGTGCGGCCCCTCCGGTGGGCGGCTGATTCCGCTGTGCCTCATCCCGCTGTGGGACGTGCAGTTAGCCGCCGCCGAGGTGCGGCGCAACGCCGAGCGGGGCGTACGGGCAGTGTGCTTCTCGGAGATCCCGCCCAACCTGGGCCTGCCGTCGATCCACTCCGGGTACTGGGATCCCTTCTTCGCCGCTTGCGAGGAGACGGCCACCGTGGTGTGCATGCACATCGGGTCGTCCTCGAAAATGGTGTCCACCTCGCCCGACGCCCCCGGTGCGGTGGGCTCGGCGCTGGTCCACTCCAACGCCACCTACTCGCTGGTGGACTTTCTGATGTCGGGGGTGTTCGTGCGCTTCGGTGGCCTCAAAGTGGCCTACTCGGAGGGGCAGATGGGCTGGCTGCCCTACATCTTGGACCGGGTAGACGTGGTGTGGAAGGAGAACGCCGCCTGGGGCGGGGTGGCCGACAAGGTGCCTGAGCCGCCGTCCACCTACTACCGCGACCATGTGTTCGTGTGCTTCTTCGACGACAAGGTGGGTCTGGCCAACATCGACGCCATCGGCCTGGAGACCATCACCACCGAGACCGACTATCCCCACTCCGACTCCACATGGCCGCACTCCAAGGAGCTGCTGGCCTCGCAGATGGAGCACCTGACCCAGCCCGAGGTTGACGCCATCTGCCGGGACAACGCCATTCGGATGCTGGGGCTCAACCTGCCCACCGCCGCCGAGCTGCGGGACAGAGCAGCGGTTTGACCACAGGGGCTGGCCCGGAATTCGAGGCGCTGGCAGCTGATCTGGGCCAACGGATCATTGCCGCCGAATTGCGGGGGCTGGTGCTGCGGTTTGGCGACGAGACCCGGATCGTGGGCGTGGCTGACCGGATGCCTCCGGCCGCAACTCTGGAAGCACCCTTGGAAGAACTCCAGGTGGTGCTGTCCGGCCGGCGCGGTGCCGATGAGCTGCGGACTCTGCGCTGGATTGGAAATCCCGAGCCCTACATCGCCCTGCTTGCGTCGAGTTGAACTCAGCTGTTTCCGGACAGTTCTCCCAGTAGAGCCTCAGTGCGGGCTCGGGATTGGTCGTCGGTGTCGTAGATGAAGGCGACGAAGTCGGTTGTGCCGGTGTCGCGGATCCGCTCCAACTGGGCGGCAACCGCGGCTTCGTTGCCGGTGATGGCCAGATCTTCAACGCCGGGTTTGCCCTCTCGGTCGAGCATGCCCCGGTAGGAGGGGATGTCCTTGTAGTGGGCAAAGGTCCGGGCCGCAGCCTCATAGCCGGCTTGGGCGTCGTCGGTCACCGAGATCGGGAATCCAGCCACCACCCTCGGCGCAGGCCGTCCGGCGGCTTCAGCGGCGGCGTTGATGGTTGGCACCACGTAGTCGGCCAGCGTATTGAGTCCGGTGGCCCACACGAAGGTGCCGCGGGCCAGCCGTCCGGCGTGGCCCAGCATGATCGGCCCCATGGCGGCCACGATGATCTCCGTGGGAGGGGCGTGCGACAGGCCCCGCCACCGGGTGGTGTAGATCTCGCCCTCGTAGTTCATGCCCTCGCCTCGCAGCATGGGGCCGGCGATCTCCAAGTATTCCCTCATCTGACGGGCGGGGCGGGCGTAGGACAGGCCCATCAGGTTCTCCACCATTCCCTGGTGGCACAGGCCGATGCCCAGGGTGAACCGCCCGCCGCAGGCGGCCTGGGCGGTGGCGGCCTGCTGGGCCAAAGCGAAGGGGTGGCGCATAGGGGTGGGGGTCACCCCGGTGGCGATCTCAATGCGGCTGGTGGCAGTGCCCACCGCTGCCGATGCGGTAACGGCGTCGATCTCGATGTTGGCAATCCATGCCGTGTCCAGCCCCAGCGCCTCGAACCGCTGAGCGTTCTCGGTGATCTCGTCCAACCCCGGGGGTCCGCTCATCCCCGGCACCGGTGGATCGCCGGTGCCCTCAGCCGCCATCGCCCCGATTCTCATGCCTTGCATCGCCGGTCTCCCTTCACTGTTCAAGCGGGTCGATGGTATCGGGTGCTCGCGGTGCGATAGCAGGTCGGAAGCGGGACCGCTAAGACGACCGGAATGGCGCGCCGCAGTGGGGCCAAGGCTGCCATCCCCGCTCCCCCCAGAGGGCATAGGCCATGCGGTGTTGGTCGGCGGGGGAGGCGTCGCGGGGGTCAACCCCCACCAGATGGGGATAATGGCGGCTGGCCACACCGTTCCAGGTGGGTTGATTGAATTGGAAGGCGCCCAGGTACGGCCCGGCGGAGTTGTAGGCGCGGTAGTTGCCTCGCGACTCGCAGTGGATGAGTTGGTCCCACTGCGCTTGGGTGGTGCCCGCCGGGACCGGTGGCAATTCAGTCGGGTCCGTCGGAGTGGTGTCTCCTGGTGAGAGGAACGACGCGGCGCAAACCGGCCAGGGCCGCCATCCCCGCTCTCCATAGAGGGCGTAGGCCATGCGGTCTTGGTCGTCGGGGACCGCGTCGTTGGGAAC
>JAPPKI010000154.1 GCA_028820035.1 bacterium
CCACCAGGAGAAGCTCAAGTCGGGCGACGTCTACCAGGTGGCCGAAGTGGTGCGGAACCTGGCTCTGCGGGATCAGAACAAGGGCCTGTCCGCCGGTGAGAAGAGCCTCTTCACCAAGGCCCGCAACGTGCTGGTGTCGGAGCTGAGCTTCTCGTTGAACGTCTCCGAGGACGAAGCCCTCGACCGAGTAGAGCAAGCCCTGTCCTAAGCCTGCTCAACCGAAAACAAGCTTCTCTCCCCCACCCAGTCGACGAGTACGCTTACCTCCAACACGGGCTGTGGCGCAGCTTGGTCAGCGCACCTGCTTTGGGAGCAGGGGGTCGCCGGTTCAAATCCGGCCAGCCCGACTCGACAGACGGTCAAGCCAGCAATACGGAGACACTTAGAATGGCGGCCATGTCCACCGCTCTCGGCTTTTTCGACGAGGCTGTCGACGAGCACGGGCACACTCGGGACCACTACCGGCCGGTGCAGGAGTGGTTCGACCGGCTGACGCTGGAGCAGGTGAAGGCGCTGGAGGAGCAGCGCAATGAGTCGTTCCGCCGCCAGGGGATCACCTTCACGGTGTACGGGGGCGACGAGGGCACCGAGCGCACCTGGCCCATGGACCTGTTCCCCCGGGTTATCGACGCCGAGGAGTGGGCCATGCTGGAGCGGGGGCTGATCCAGCGGGTCACCGCCCTCAACCGCTTCCTCGACGACATCTACGCCGGCGAGCAGGCCATCGTCCACGACGGCATCGTGCCCCGACGGCTCATCACCTCGTGTACCGGATTCGAGCGGGAGGCGATGAACGTAGCGGTCCCCATGGGGGCTCGCTGTCTCGTGGCCGGCATCGACTTGGTGCGCGACGGCGACGGCGCCTACCGGGTGCTGGAAGACAACTTGCGCAATCCCAGCGGCATCTCCTATGTGATCGAGAACCGGGCCGCCATGACCAAGCTGCTGCCCGCCGCCTTCTCCGACCTGGCGGTTCGCTCGGTAGACCACTACGGGCGCTCGCTGCTGCGGGCCCTGCGGTCCATCGCCCCGCCCGCCTGCGGCGACGACCCCACCGTGGCGGTGCTCACTCCCGGCATCTTCAACTCGGCCTATTTCGAGCACGCCTTTCTGGCCCGCAGCATGGGCGTGGAGCTGGTGGAGGGGCGCGACCTGGTGGTAGACGACCATGTGGTGGCCATGCGCACCACCCGGGGCTTCGAGCGGGTGGACGTGATCTACCGCCGCATCGACGATGACTTCCTGGATCCAGTGGTGTTCAACCCCAGCTCCACCCTGGGAGTGCCCGGCCTGATGGCCGCCGCTCGGGCCGGCACGGTGTCGATTGCCAACTCGGTGGGCAACGGGGTGGGCGACGACAAGGCCGTGTACGCCTATGTACCCGACATGATCCGCTACTACCTGGGTGAGGAGACGATCATCCCCAACGCCGATACCTATCTGTTGTGGGAGGAAGACCAGCGGGCCGAGGTGCTGGAGCGGATCGACCAGCTCGTGGTGAAGCCGGTAGCCGAGTCGGGGGGCTACGGCATCGTGATCGGTCCCAAGGCCACCGATGCGGAACTGGCCGAGGCCCGCCAGAAAATCCTTGACGACCCTCGCAATTGGATCGCCCAAGAGGTGGTGAACCTGTCCCGCCTGCCAGCCTGGGCCGGCGATCACTTCGCCCCCCGCCACATCGACCTGCGCCCCTTTGTGCTGAGCGGCGAGCAGGTGGAGGTGATCCCCGGCGGGCTCACCCGAGTGGCCCTGCGAGAGGGATCGCTCATCGTCAACAGCTCCCAGGGCGGCGGCTCCAAAGACACGTGGGTGCTGGGCAGCCCCGACCACAACGACCCAGGAGTGCTCAGCAGCCCCGACCAAACCGGAGCAAAGGCTCCAAGCTGATGCTGGCTCGACACGCCGAGGACATGTTCTGGGCCGGCCGCTACCTGGAGCGCGCCGAGGACACCGCCCGAATGGTGCGTGCCACCCTGCTCAGCACGGTGGCCGAGCCCCCGGCCCAGGCCATCGATCGAATGCAGAACCTGATCAGCACGCTACGACTGGAAGTTCCCGCCCCCGCCGAAGACGTGGAAAGCATGGCTGAGAGCCTGACGCCGTCGCCGCCGATGCTGCGGAGCGAGGCTGGATTGGGCATCGATGTGCAGGCGGCGGCCACCCGATTGGTGGTGGCCCCCACCATGGCCGGGTCGGTGGCGTTTTGCATCGGCCGCACCAGGGAGAACTTCCGATCCCTGAGAGACCAGATCCCGTCGGAACTGTGGGAGCAGATCAACGAATTCCACCTGCGGCTCCGCCAAGACGACTTCCCCGCGGCCATGGAGCAAGACCCATTCCAAACCCTCGACTTCATCCGGGTGAGCTGCCAGTCGCTCACCGGCGTCATCAGCTCGTCTATGGCCCAGGGCGAGGGCTACCGGTTCTTGGTGCTGGGCCAGATGCTGGAGCGGGCGCTGATGACCTGCCGGCTGATCAGCGTCCGCTATCCCGAGCACGACGGATCGTCTTACGACGAGATGGCCCTCACCCTCCGGTCGGTGTCTGCCCTGGAGGCCTACCAGCGGGCCAGCCAGTCGTCCCCTTTGGGCTCTGACGTGGCCCGGTTCCTCATGGTGAACGACTCATTCCCCCGGTCGGTGCTCTATTGCCTGCGATTGAGCGAGACCCACGTGGAGGCATTGGCCGCCAGCGGCCGGCCCCCGCCCCTCCAACGTCTGGGGCAGCTCCGCTCCGAGCTGGAATACACCGACTTCGACACCATGGTGGCCGACCTGCCCAGCCACCTATCCGCCCTGGAAGCAGGGGTGCGCAACGTGGCCGATCTGGTGAGCGGCCACTTCTTCCGCAACGCCGAGGCCTTCGATCTCCACAGCCAGGCCATCACCCCGGGAGTGTCGTCGTGAGGCTGGACATCTCCTACCGCACCCGATTCGCGTTCGACGCTCCAGTGCGGGAGTCCCAGAACGAGATGCGGGCCTGCCCGCTGTCCGATGAGCGCCAGCAGCTTCTGAGCTACCGGGTGACCGTGGAGCCGTCGGCCAGGATGCTGTCGTTCACCGACTACTGGGGCACTCGGGTAGACCACTTCGGCGTCACCGACGCCCACACCGCCCTCGAGGTCATCGCCGAGGCTTCGGTGGAAACCCAAGAACCGCGGCCGCTGGCCACCGGCCCGCCGCTGGACACGTTGAAAATGCCGGGGTTCCGCGACCGACACGAAGAGTTCCTCAAGCGCAGTCCCCACACCGATTGGAACGAAGACCTGACCCGAGCAGCCCGCCAACTTTCCGAAACCAACGGGTCGAATGTGACCAGTGCGGTGATGGAGGTCAGCCGGTTCGTGGGAGACAAGCTCTCCTACGAGCCCGGTGCCACCGAAATCGGCGAGCCCATTGCCGACATCGCGGCCAAGGGAGTGGGCGTGTGCCAAGACTACGCCCACTTGGCCGTGGCCCTGTGCCGAAGCGTCGGCATCCCGGCCCGCTACGTGTCCGGCTACCTCTTCTCCAGCGACGAACGCACCGGCAGCATCGACGGCGACCTCGTCCGAGTGCAGACCCATGCCTGGTTCGAGGCCGCCGTTCCCGGTTTGGGCTGGCTGCCGCTCGATCCCACCAACGGGCTGGCGGTGGGCCGCCAGCATGTCAAGATCGGCCACGGCCGCGACTACGACGATGTGCCCCCGCTGCGGGGCGTCTACTCCGGCCCAGGCACCCCCACGGTGGACGCGTCAGTCGAAATCCGCCGGATGGACCCGAACCGCCCGCCGTCCACCCCCATGCAGCCCGCGCTGTTGGCCGCAGTCAAGGCCCCCCGCACCCGAGAGCAACAACAGCAGCAACAGCAGTGAGTGTCTGGCTGCGCTAGATGCGGGCCTCGCGCACGTCGAGGCGCCGGAGCATCTCGTCGCCCACGAAGTTCAGCGCCATGAGGGTGACGAACATCACCC
>JAPPKI010000268.1 GCA_028820035.1 bacterium
ATCCCGTGTCGTAATGTGTCGTGATGCGCACAACGACGCTGCCCCGGCCGCCGGTCATCATGGAGCAGTCACTGGAGAGCCCTGATGTGCTGCTGGGCATCTTGCAGCGACAGTCACCCCATCCGCTGACTCTGGCCGGCGCCGAGTTCGTGGAGAGTCGAGCTGCCCTGCGAGCCGGGGCCCGCACCGGCGACGTCCCCCCGTTCGTCGATGTGGTCGACGGCGAGCCCCGGATCCCGCCGGTGTTTCGAACGACGTGGGGAGCCGAGGAGCAGGCTGTGGAGGGGGCCGACACCATCGTCAACAACCCCCGGTTCATCAAAGCCGCCCGGCAGTTGTACAGCGCTGAGGTGGTGCGGCCTTATTTCACTTACGTGAATATCAACGCTCCCAGCGGCCAGTACGCCCGCCACACCGATATCCCGTCCTTTCGGGGGGTCGGCCGGGATGAGTACCCCACCTGGCTGCTCAATTGCATGATGCACTCGGGGTGCTTCGACCGCTGGCGGGTGCGGATCGCCACCGCGGTGTGCTGGTACTACGAGGGCGTCGGCGGGGAGTTCACCTACTGGCCCGAAGGTTGGGACGGTGATCTGGTGACGGTGGATCCCCCCTACAACTACGGCGTAATGGGCGACAACGACTACATGCCCCATCGGGTTGAGTCCATCGGCACCGAGACCGACTACGCCAAGTACGGATTCGACGCCACCATCACGCTCACCCCCGATCGACAGTGGCTAATCGAAGAGCCCAGCCATGAGACGGTGGTCCATGCCTTCGACGAGGTGCGGGTGTCGCTGTCGTGGAAGGCCTTCGTGTTTGACGACGCCCACGAGGCCGAGGTGTACGACGAACACCTGGACGACCTCGACGAGGCGACCCTGATTGCCACGCTGGCCGAGGACTGTGCTCAGCGGGGCGTTGCGGTGCCCGACGGGCCCGACGCACTCACTCGGCCCGAGTTTGGGGATCGGGTCAGGGACACTTATTTGTCACCTGAACTACGCTTCTGACCGTTTGTGGCGGGAGGTTCCTTGGTGTTCGCAAGCTATTGGGACATGAGGAGCGCGGCTTGGCGGTGGCTAGCCGCTCTTTTCGTGGTCGCACTGTTGGCATCGGCCTGCGGTGGTGACGACGACACCGGCGACGGCGTCTCGCCCCCCGCAACATCGGCACCGTCCCAAGACGGGGAAGACGCTCGAGACGAGGGGCGCAGCGACAGCCAAGACGAGCAGCCCCTAGATCAGGAGAGCCGCGACGCCGACGAGGTGTCTCCTGAGCCCACAGCGGCCCCGACGCTGCCGGACGAGGAGCCACCCCCATCAGAGCCCGATGAGATCTATGGCGGCACACTGGTGTTCGCCCTGGAGTCGGAAACCACGGGGGGATGGAACCCGATCACCACGTCGGCCGCCACGTCAGGACACATCGTGCTGCGGCAGCTCTACGATCCCCTGGTCATCGAGGGGGTCGATGGCGAGGCGATTCCGTTCCTGCTGGAGAGCTTCAGCTCCAACGACGACTACACCGAGTGGACGTTCACGCTGCGCCCGGGGATCACGTTCCATGACGGCTCGCCGGTGAACTCGGCCGCCCTTGTTCGCCACTTGGAAGAGCTAGGCAACGCCACTTTGTCACGGCTGGCCATTGAGGAAGCCGAGATACAGAGCTTCGAGGCGGTCGACGACTTGACCGTGAAGGTCACCCTGGGAAAGACGTTCGTTGATTTCCCGCTTGGATTCACCAGCGCAGGCGGCTTTTTGGGGTCGCCGTCAATGTACGACCTCGGCACCGACAGCGCCCGCAACCCGATCGGCACCGGTCCGTTCATGCTGGATGAATGGGTTGAGCACGAAGTGACCCGACTGGTACGCAATCCGAACTACTGGCGCACCGATGCTGAGGGACGGCAGCTTCCCTATCTCGACGCCATAGAGTTCCGCCCGTTCGAAGACGATGAGACCCGATTCAACGCCCTGCGGGCCGGCGATGTGGATGCCAGCCTCGACAACGGGGGACGGAGAGTCGAGGAGTACAACGACGACTTCAAGGCCTTTTGGCAGGGCGAGCGGTACTCGGCCACCACTGGGGTATTGATGAACACCTCAAGACCGCCGTTCGACAACGTGGAGATGCGCCGGGCGCTGGCCCAATGCACCGACCGACAGACTCTCAACACCGTTCTCTGGGACGGTCAGCCTCCTGCCACCGGCCCGTTCTCGCCCGGTACGCCCGGCTACCTGGAGGACTCCGGGTTCCCCGAATACGACCCTGATGCCGGTCGGGCCGCGTTCGAGCGGCTGGGCGCGCCCAGCTTTGACATCATCACCACGGTCACCACATTGGATCTGCTGCAAGCCGAATTGCTCGTCCAGATGTGGGGTGAGTGCGGGTTGGATGTGGGCATCAACCAGATGCTCCAAACCGAGGCGGTGACCACGGCGGTATTCGGGAACTTCGACGTGTTCATCGCAGTCAACCACAGCGGATACAGCCTGGCCATGGAGCGGTTCTGGTGGCACAGCGGCTACAGCCCGCCACCCCCGGTGCCGGCGATCAACTTCGGGCGCGTCGTCGACTCCCGCATCGACGCAGCGCTGGACGAGGTGATCACCAGCGACGACGAGGAGCGGCAGCGGGAGCTGGCCGAGGAGGTCAACCGGGCCTTTGCCGACGGTGTCTACAACATCTGGCTCTACCACTCGCGGTGGCTGATTGCCGCTCACGACCACGTGAACGGTGTCGACAACCTCACGATCCCCGGCGGGGGAGAGCACCCCAAAATCTTCCTAGGACGGGTCTTTTTGGCCGAAACGTGGCTAGACGAAGGGTAGGGAGGTTTGTGAGCGCGCCTGCGCCTGCTGCGATAGCTTGGTGAGACCTTTCGACATGGGGGGATCGTGTCATGGCTGAACTTTGGCGGGTTTCGAAGCAAGCGCGGTGGCGGTGGCTGGCTCTGCTGTGCGCACTGACGCTGGTGGCCACAGCTTGCGGAGGCGGGAACGACGACGATGACGCCGGGGGCGGTGTGGCCGCGGAGGCCACCGTGGCTCCCGAGGCGCCCTCAGGGGATGACGGCGACGAGGCTCCCGCTCCCAGCGGAGACGATGGCGACGAAGCCCCCGCGCCCAGCACCGACGACGGCGGCGAGGAAGACGCGGGCACTACGGAAGACACCGCACCCGCCCCCGAAGCCGATGACACCGAAGCCCCCGAGGCTGCAATGGAGCCCCAGTACGGCGGCACGCTGATTGTGGGGTTGGAGGCCGAAACCACCAACGGCCTGAACCCGGTGAATGCCCAGGCCGCGGTGTCGGGCCACATCCTGTTCCGTGCGCTGTATGACACCCTGACGATTGAGGGTGACGACGGCCAGATAGTCCCCAACCTGCTGGAGAGCTTCACCTCCAACGACGACTTCACCGAGTGGACGCTGACCCTGCGTCCAGGACTCATGTTCCACGACGGGTCGCCGGCCGACGCAGCCGCGCTCAAACGGCATTTTGAGGAGCAGGCCAAGGGCACCCTCACCGGCATAATCGTCGGCGACTGGGAGATCCAGAACATCGAGGTCTTGGACGATGTGTCCATAAGGATGGTGTTCGGACGGCCGTATGCCGCCCTCCCCAGCTTCCTGACCAGCCATCTCGGCTACTTCGGAGCGCCGTCGATGCATGACTTGGGCCAAGAGGAGGCGGCCCGCAATCCCATCGGCACCGGTCCGTTCATGCTGGACGAGTGGATTCCCAACGATGCCACCCGCATGGTGCGGAACCCCAACTACTGGCGCACCGACGCCGAGGGCCGCCAGCTTCCCTACCTGGATGCTCTAGAGTTTCGGCCCATTCCCGATACCGATGCCCGGTACGCCGCGCTTCGGTCCGGCGACCTCGATGCCAGCAGTGTGAACGAAGGGCTCAGAGTCGACGACTACAACG
>JAPPKI010000293.1:0-2782 GCA_028820035.1 bacterium
AGTTGGCTGCGATCGAGGAGAAGAAGCTGCGCTCCGCCCCCTGGGGCCGCAGGTCGGCGGCCATCCCTCCGTGATTGGCCACCCCGTTGCGAATCCCGAACATGCCGGTGATCAAGGCGGTGCGGCTCGGCAGGCAGGGCACGTCAGACGCGTAAACGTTGGAGAACCGCACCCCCTCGGCGGCCAGCGCGTCAATGTTCGGCGTGGTGTTGCGGTGATACCCCGCACACCCCAGATGATCAGCCCGCAGGGTGTCGATGTCGATGTAGAGGATTCGCATAGGGGTGCTTCTTTCGCCTGACGCTTCCAGTATGGGTCATTTATTCCACGACGAAGGTGGCTACCGACTCGGTGCTGCGCTGGTAGCCGATGCGGTGGGCAACGGCTCTGATGGTGGTCTCCCCGACCGGCAGCCGCAGGGGTTCGTGGTAGAGGAGGCGGCGAGGGGGATCGCCTTTGCGGGGGTCGTGGCCTAGCGCGGCGGCAAACTGGGCGTCGAGATCGGCCGGGGGGTTGGGCAAGGGGTCGTCTTCGAGTGTGTAGGCGATGGATGCCCCCTGGGTGCTGCTTTGCAGATGGAGGATGGCCGGGCCTTTGAACGTGCCGCCCTCGGGGCTGGCCTCGGTGCCGTTGTGATCGGCGCCCACCACGATGAACTTGGGAGCGTCGGTGGTGGGCTGCACTCCTCCCGGCCACATCTGGGCCACCATCATGTCCTCGGGCACCATGCCCAGATCGCCCACCTCGCGCTGCCACTGCTCCAGCGCGATCCGGTGGCGCTCCAGCACTTCGCGATAAGCCGGGTCGCCGGCCAGATTGTTGATTTCGTGAGGATCGGTCTCGGTGTCGAACAACTCCTCGGCCGGCCGCTTGTCAGCCATGGCCTGCGCCGGCGGGCCTTCGAGCTCGCCGGCCGCGTACAGCCGCCACATCTCCTTCATGATCGGGTGGTTGTTCCGAAACGAGTTCCACATCATGTAGGGCCGGGCGGGGTCGTAATGGCGGATGTACTTGAATCGCTGATCCCGGCTGGCCCGCACGGTGTCGTACATCTCGTCGTAGCGATCCCGGGAGACGAACACGTAGTCGCGCCCACCGTGGGCATCTGGGCCGAGGAACGGGCGGCCGTGAAGGTGGCGGGGGACTTCGGCGCCGCAAATCGACAGCACGGTCGGTCCCAGATCCATAGTGCTCACCAGCTCGCTGCTGATAGTCCCGGGTTCGATCATCCCCGGCCAGCGGACGATGAGCGGGCTGTGGATACCGCTGTCGTAGGGCCACCGCTTGCCTCGGGGCAGCGGTCCGTGGTCGGTCCAAACAAACACCGCGGTGGACTCCGCTAATCCGTCCCCTTCGAGCTCTTCGAGGAGGTCGCCCAGCAGCCGGTCGCAGTGCTCAATGGCCGTGTACACCCGAGCCAGCGATTCCCTCACTTTGGGGGTGTCGGGAAAGTAAGGCGGCACTTCGATGGAGTCGAGGTCTATATCGTTGTCGCCGAAGAAGCTCCCTTCCCATCCCGCCATCTCATGGGTGTCGTCCAGGTTGAATACCGAGAAGAACGGCTGGTCGGGGTCGGGCCGGTCGCGCCAGTGGCCGCCCGGCAGGTCCCAGGCAGTAATGGGCGGGACGAACTGGTAGTCGGTCTTGTTGCGGTTGGTGCAGAAGTACCCGGCCGCCCGCAGGTATTCGGGAAAGCAGCGCACGTAGTGGGGGACAACCGCCTCATAGCGGGGAATGCCCTTGCCGCCGTGATGGGGACCGCTGTTGGTGCGCATGTGGTGGGTGCCCAGTGTCACGGGGTGCATGCCGGTGATCACCGCGCTGCGCGACGGCGCGCACACCGGCGCGGTGGTGAAGGCCTTGGCCCAAAGGCCGCCCTCTGCGGCCAGCCGGTCGAGATTGGGGGTGCGGGCCACCGGGTCGCCGTAGCAGCCGAACCTCGGCGAGCAATCCTCGAACGACACCCACAAGACGTTGGGGCGTGTGCTCATCCTCGTTTCCTACACCGTGACGTGGTCTCGGAACATGTTTTCACTCAACGTGAAACTAGCCTCGGCCCCTAAGGGGGAAGAGCGATGACCAACACGTCTTCAATCCGCGGCATTACCGACAACGGGCGGTACATCGTGGTGAGCGCCGACACCCATGGCGGGGGCCGCCTTGCCGACTACCGGCCGTACCTACCGGCGTCGCTGCACGACGAGTTTGACGCATGGGCTGCGGAGAAGCTGCCCGATGGCGACCAGACCAATCCGAACAATTTCGACCACGACCAGCGCCGAGACGAGCAGTTTGCCGATGGCGTGGTAGCCGGGGTCGTACTGCCCAACACCGACACACCGTTCGCATTCAATGTGTTCGAGCGGGGACACGATCGCCGGGAGATCGAGCTCCAATGGGAAGGCTTCAAGGCTCACAACCGGTGGATGGCCGACCATTGCGCCAGTGACCCAGCCTGACTTCGCGGGTTGATACAGACCAGTCCGTTTCTTCCCGAGGAGGTGGCCTCCGAAATCCGAGCAATGGCGGCAACCGGGGTGATGACCGGCGGTGTGCTGGTGCGGGTTGCGCCCCCCGACGGAACCTTTCCCCAGCTCTACGAGGAGCATTGGGAACCAGTGTGGGCCGCCGCAGCCGAGGTGGGATATCCGGTCACCACCCACGGCGGAAACGCGCCGATATACGCCCCGGGTTCCGGAAAGTTATACCCCCGTGGCCGCCCAAATGGACCGGCCCCCCCGCCGACCCAGGCGGCCCGCGTTTTTTTTTGCCGCACAAAAGA
>JAPPKI010000293.1:2792-3932 GCA_028820035.1 bacterium
CTGCGGGCGCCGGCCTCCGGGGGGGGCGGGCGAGCGGCGGGGGGGCCCCACCCGCTGCCCGGCCCCCCGGGGCACACCTTCCGGGACCAAGTGCGATTTGGCGCGAGTTTTCCCAGTGCCGGTGAGATCGCATCGTTGGGCGAAGACGCGGTCCACCACATCATGTGGGGGAACGACTATCCCCACAACGAGGGCACGTGGCCTCACTCAATGGAGGCGTTGCGGGTGGCCTTTGCCGGGCGCGACGCCGCCGATGTGGCCCAGATGGTGTCCACCAATGCCGCCGACCTCTACGGATTCGACCTCGACGCGCTGGCACCGCTGGCCTCAGAAGTCGGTCCCAGGATGGATGAAGTCGTCCTCGTTGTCATCACCGGCTTCGGGGTCCCATTTCATGAGGACAACGCCATCTCGGGCGTCGTATTTCCCGACCCCCAGCGAGGCGAACGCCTCATTGGGCAGCTCGATTGGTCCGAAGCCGTCGATCGCCGCTTGCAGAGTTTTGTTGGTGAGGTTTGGGCCGGCCGCGGCAGCGAGCTGCACGAAGAGGTCGAATACCCGGCACCAACCGCGTACTGGGGTAAACCAGTCGGTCTCGTCTTCGGGAAGCTGCTCGGTGGAGATCACCTCGATTCCCGATCGGCGCTCGAAGGCGTCTATGCAGTCTTCCGTCCGCTGGTTGATGTCATCGCCGGCGTATGGCGAGCCGAGTGTGTAAGCCTCGAAATAGCCGGGGTCGCTCGAGCCTCCCAGGCCATAGGAGAACGTGGAGAATTCCGCATTGAACAGCTTGACGTCGAGGCCGTTCTGGATGAGCTGTTCCACCCCGAAGACGTTGTCGCCATCGATGAAGACGGTGTTGATGTCGGCGTTCCGGTAGATCTCCGCAAACGTCCGCCACACCGCCGCCCCGGCCTGGGTGTCGCCGGCTGGCCTTGTCCAACGCGGCCACGAACACCTCCAGCACCCGGTCGGTGGCGATTTCCAGATATACCCAGGGAGCGTTGGTCCGGGCCCGATCCTCGGCGTTGAACGGGGCGCCGAGGAGCGCAGTGCTTTGGGTTTCGGTCACACAGATGTTTCCGGCCGGCACCCTGAGCGACCAGTTCCGCCTGGCGCTCAGCCTCCGCGGCCAGGATC
>JAPPKI010000337.1 GCA_028820035.1 bacterium
GTCTTGTTAAGTCATCTCGTCCCCCACCCCACATCAACCGCCGGATCTTGCTAGTCACGATCCACAAACATAAGGCATTGGCAGGAGGAGTGGTGTCGGAGCAAAGACATGGTGGGAATCGGCATTCTTGGCATGGAGTATTCGTGCCAAGATCAACCAACCATGAGCCTGCGGCGACTTCTCAAGAGCCACTTGGCCCCTCACCGTCGGGCCATCGTGCTGGTGTTGATCCTCCAGGCGGGCCAGACCACCACCGGGCTGCTGCTGCCGGGGCTGAACGCCACCTTGATCGACGACGGCGTGCTGCTGGGCGATCAGTCGGTGATCTGGCGGATGGGCGGGATCATGCTGTTGGTCTCGTTCATCCAGGTGGTGCTGCTCACGGTGGCGGTCTGGTACGGGTCGGAGGTGGCCATGGCGTTCGGCCGCGACATCCGGCGCGACGTGTTCGACCGGGTCACCCGCTACTCCACCCGCGAGATCGGCCGATTCGGCACCCCCTCGCTCATCACCCGCATCACCAACGACACCCACCAAATCCAGACGCTGACCGCGCTGTTCACGATCATGATGATCACCGCCCCGCTGACCATGATCGCCGGCACGGTGCTGGCCATCCGCACCGACGCCGGCTTGTCGGTGTTGTTGTTCGTGGTAGTGCCCCTCGAAATTGTGGTGGCGGGCGCGATCATCGCCGCCATGACCCCGGCGTTCCAGCAGATGCAGGAGCGCATCGACCGGATCAATGCCGTGCTGCGCGAGCAGATCACCGGCGTGCGAGTGGTCCGGGCCTTCACCCGGGAGCCAACCGAGAGCGCCCGGTTCGCCGAGGCCAACCACCGCCTCACCGAATCCTCGCTGCGGGCGGCGCGGCTCATGGCCGCGGTGTTCCCTGCGGTCACGCTGCTGGTGAACCTGTCCAGCGTGGCGCTGCTGTGGATTGGTGCCGACCGGATCGAAGACGGATCCACCCAGATCGGGTCGCTGGTGGCGTACCTCACCTATCTGCTCCAGATACTCCTCGCCGTGACCATGGCTGCGTTCATGGTGTCGATGATCCCCCGGGCCGCAGTCGCCGCCGAGCGCATCGTTGAGGTGCTCGACACCGAGTCGTCGGTGCGCCCCCCGACCGACTCGGTGAGGGATTTTACCCGGCCGGGGACGGTGCAATTCCAAGAGGTCGGCTTCCGATATCCCGGCGCTGAGCACCCTGTGCTCGAGGGCGTTTCGTTCACCGCCGTCCCCGGGCAGACCACCGCCATCATCGGATCGACCGGTGCGGGCAAGACCACGCTGTTGACGCTGGCCGCCCGCCTGGCCGACGCCAGCTCCGGGCAGGTCTCGGTGGGCGGCATCGATGTCCGCCGTCTCGACCAGGCCCTGCTGTGGGGTGCCATCGGCTACGTGCCCCAACGGGCCTACCTGTTCAGCGGAACGGTGGCCTCCAATCTCCGCTACGGACGCCCCGACGCCACCGACGGCGAGCTGTGGGAGACCCTGGAAATCGCCCAGGCCGCGGGGTTTGTGCAGTCGATGCCCGACGGACTCAAGAGCCGCATCGCCCAGGGGGGCACCAACGTGTCGGGCGGCCAGCGCCAACGGCTGTCCATCGCCCGGGCCCTGGTGGCCCAACCGGCGGTCTACCTGTTCGACGACTCCTTCTCCGCCCTCGACCTGGCCACCGAGGCCCGGCTGCGCCAGGCCCTCGAACCCCGCACCCGCGATGCCGCCGTGCTGGTGGTAGCCCAGCGGATCTCCACCATCGAGACCGCCGATCAGATCATCGTGCTCGAAGGCGGCATCGTGGTGGGCCAAGGCCACCACGACGAGCTGGTGGACACCTGCCCCACCTACGCCGAGATCGTCTCCTCCCAGAGAGGAGGTGAAGCGGCATGAACCAGCGCAACCCGGGCGACGGCGAGCCGGAAGATCCCCAGCCGGACGACGACATCTCCAGCGACGACAGCCGGGACGACGAGGATCAAGAGGCCCTTCAGACCTACGGGCGGGAGGCGCTGCGCTTTTCGGGCCGCATGAGCGCGCCGCTGCCGGTGGAGACCAGCCGCAATTTCCGGGGCACCGTTCGCCAGCTGGCCAAGATCACCGGCCGGGAGACTCCGGTTCTGATCTTGGTGATGGTGTTGGCGGTGATGAGCGTGAGCTTGACGGTGATCGGCCCCTGGCTGTTGGGCGGCGCCACCGACATCATCGTGGACGGCGTGCGCCAAGGCGGCATCGACACTGGCCGACTCCAAGACCGGCTCCTGTTCATCGGCGGCGTGTTCGCACTGGCGTGGGCGCTGGGCCACATCCAGAACTACCTGCTCAGCGGGGCGCTTCAGCGCTCCATGTTCCGACTGCGGGAGACCATCGAGGCCAAGCTCCACCGCCTTCCCCTGTCCTACGTCGATCAGCACGCCCGGGGCGACCTGCTCAGCCGGGTGACCAACGACATCGACAACCTCTCCCAAAGCCTCCAGCAGACCATCAACCAGATGCTCACCGCCGTGTTGACCCTTGTGGGGGTGACGGTGATGATGCTCACGGTCTCTCCCCTGCTGGCGCTGGTGGCCTTTGTGACCGTTCCCCTCTCGGTGGTGGCCACCCGGATCTTCGCCACTCGGGCCCGACCCCGGTTCCTGCGGCAGTGGCGCACCACCGGCACGCTCAACGCCCAAGCCGAGGACGTGGTGAGCGGGCACGCCATCGTCACCGCCTTCGGCCGCCAGCACCAAGAGCGCGAGCGGTTCGCCGATGAGAACGCCAAGCTCTACGAGTCGAGCCGCGCCGCCCAGTTCCTGTCATCGGCCATGCAGCCGGTGATGATGCTGATGGGAAACCTCCAGTTCGTGTCCGTGGCCGTGGTGGGCGGGCTGCGCATCTCCAGCGGGGCCATCACCATCGGCGACATGCAGGCCATGATCCAGTACACCCGGCAGTTCGCCATGCCCGTCCAGCAGGTGGCCTCGATGGCCGCCACCTTCCAATCGGGCATCGCCTCGCTGGAGCGGGTGGTGGAGTTGCTCGACGTTGACGAGATCAGCGCTGATGCCGAGCCGGTGCCCGACCAGCCGCCCACCCAGGGACGGGTGGTGTTCGACGATGTCCACTTCTCCTACGAGCCCGACAAACCCCTCATCACCGGGCTCCACCTCACCGCGGAGCCGGGCCAGACGGTGGCCATCGTCGGGCCCACCGGCGCAGGCAAGACCACGCTGGTGAACCTGCTGCTGCGGTTCTACGAGCTCGACGGCGGGCGCATCACCCTAGACGGGCGCGACATCACCGCCCTGCCCCGCCAGGAGCTGCGGTCGAAGTTCGGCATGGTGCTCCAGGACACCTGGCTGTTTGGCGACACCATCTGGGAGAACCTCCGCTACGGCAACCCCGACGCCACCGATGCACAGATCCTCGAAGCCGCCCGGGTCACCTATGTGGACCGCTTTGTCCCCTCGCTGCCCGACGGCTACGACACCGTGATCAATGATGAGGGCGACAACATCTCCGCCGGCCAGAAGCAGCTCCTCACCATCGCCCGGGCCTTCCTGGCCGACCCGGCCATCCTCATCCTCGACGAGGCCACCTCGTCGGTGGACACCCGCACCGAGGTGCTGATCCAAGAGGCCATGAACGCCCTGCGGGCCGACCGGACCAGCTTCGTGATCGCCCACCGCCTGTCCACCATCCGCGGCGCCGACACCATCGTGGTGATGGACGGCGGCCACATCGCCGAACAGGGCTCCCACGACGAGCTCTTGGCCCGCGGCGGCCCCTATGCCGACCTCCACGCCGCCCAATTCGCGGGCCAAGCCACCTGACGCCCACATCGCTCCAGCAACGGTCGCCGACAGGGCGCGGAGGGTGGTGTGAAACTGGCGGAAGGTATGGGATTCGAACCCATGGTGACCCGGAGGCCACAACGGCTTTCGA
>JAPPKI010000165.1:0-1384 GCA_028820035.1 bacterium
GTAGATCCTTGTAGGTGCTCTACGTGGATCCTCCCCGAGGCCTTCCGGTGGCGGTCTTGTGACCAAACACGCATGGTGTCGGCCAATAGCCCTGGTTAATCCGGGCAGTTTCGGCCATCGCTACGCGCGCGGCACGGCCTTGATGGCCGAATGCGAGATAGCTCTGGGCGAACATGACCACTACTCAACAGTGTATTGAGTGCGATGTCAATTTATTTCCCGATCAATTTGCTCTCAGAACCGACTACTACAGCCCGGGCTTGATTTCGAACGTCGTCAGCCCGTCGGGAGTGACGTCTTGGCGGGCCTCGCCGATCACCTTGAGATGCACCAGGTGGGCGAAGGTCTCACTGGCGGCCATGTCGCCCCAGGCCCGCTCGCTGAACAGCACCCGCATGAACTCCTCCACGGTGGCGCATCCCAACTGGCTGCTGGCATGGCGAAGCACATTCAACCGCTCGTGATGGTGGTCGCAGATGTGATCTGCTCTGGCACCTATATCGGAAAACGGGTGTCCGTGAGCGGGCAGGGCCACGGTGGCCCCATCCAGCGTCTTCATACGGTCCAGCGAGTCGAAGAACTCGGCCAGAGAGTCATCGGTGTCGCTGCGCCCAGCGATGTGCGGCGTGATGGTGGGCAGCACGTGGTCGCCGGAAAACACCGCGCCGTGCTCAGGATCGTAGAGGCAGAGATGATCGCCGGTGTGACCCGGGGTGTGCAGCGCCACCCAGTCCCTACGGGCGAAGCGAACCACCTGGCTGTCTACCACCTTGACTGTGGGCTTGGGGGTCTGGAACCAGCGAGCGTGGAGGTTGTCCTTGGCTCGGAACCGCTGGATGTACTCCCGGCTGGGCGGAGTCCTCTCGGTTCCCCACGGGGTGAACGAGCGGAAGCTCTCCTCGATGCGCTCAAAGATCTCCTCGTCGGTGGCATTGTCCTCGGCATCGTGGGTTTCTGTGGTCTCGCGGCGGTCCCAGATCGGGCGAAAGCTCTCGTGAGTCAAGATGTCGGCCCCGGCCTCTTCTCGCAGCCGCTCGGCACCGCCGAAATGGTCGAAGTGGGAGTGGGTGATGATTGCGGTGTGGACATCGCCGATCTTGTAGCCGGCGCGGCCCAGCCGGTCGACCAGAGAGTTCCAAGAATCAGGACCGGGCAGTCCGGGGTCCACCACCGCCACCCCTCGCTCGTCTTCCATCACATAGCAGTTCACATGGCCTAGCCCCGGCAGGTTGATGGGCAACATGGTGCGGAGCACACCGGGGACAACCTCGGTGACCTCGGTGGTTGCTTCCTCCTGTTCCTGCTTGCGAGGCCGCTCGGTCATCCACCAGCCTCGATGCTCCCCACGCGGTCGTCGAGCATCATCGCCCGCGCCCCGTTGATG
>JAPPKI010000165.1:1394-3924 GCA_028820035.1 bacterium
CTCGCGGATGTCGTCGAGGGCCCGATGGCCCTTGGCCTTCTTGGGCGCCTGCTGAAATGCCTTGGAGTTCCACCGCCGAGCCAGTTCCTTGATGGTGGAGACGTCGATGGAGCGGTAGTGCAAGAAGTGCTCCACCTCGGGAAGCTGGGCAGCCAAGAAGCGGCGATCGACTCCGATGGAGTTGCCGCACAGCGGCACGGTGCGGGGCTTATCGATGTGCTCTTTGAGGAAGGCCAGGGTCATCTCGCCCGCAGCTTCCAAACTGAGCGTGGATGCCTTGATCTCATCTAGCAGCCCGCTTTTGGTGTGCATCTCCACTACTACGTCTTGCATCGAGGCCAATGCCTCAGGGGGGGCTGAAACCACCAGGTCAGGGCCTTCTGCCACCAGTTCCAGGTTGTCATCGGTGATGAGGGTGGCGATCTCCACGATCACGTCAGTGGCCGGGTCTAGCCCCGTCATCTCCAAGTCCATCCAAGCCAGCATCTTGAGTTGACCCTAGAGGTTGGGGCCTGAAAAACCTGAGTCGGCGGGTAATCGCCCAGATCGGGAGAAGTGTCGGCCCTGGCCATGTAGTGTCACCGCCGTGTTGGAGATCCCCATTGTCCGCAGCCGCCCTGACCTGCCATTTCCCCGCTACGCCACCGAGGGTGATGCTGGCGCCGACCTCGTGGCCAGCGAAGACGTTGAGCTGGCTCCGGGAGGTGGCCGAGGCCTGGTGCCCACCGGCACGTTCATCGCCATCCCCGAGGGATATGCCGGGTTTGTGCAGCCCCGAAGCGGATTGGCGCTACGCCATGGGGTCACCTGTTTGAATACGCCAGGGCTGATTGATTCCGGCTATCGAGGCGAGTTGAAGGTGCTGTTGGTGAACACCGACCCGGCCGAGCCGTTCACTGTGCGCCGCGGCGATCGGATCGCCCAGCTTGTGCTGCAAAAGGTGGAGCAGGCCGACTTCTTGGAAGTGGAGGAGCTGCCCCCGTCTTCACGGGGGTCGGGAGGATTCGGCTCTACTGGGGCCTAAGCCGACTTCTGAAGCCAAAGACGGTGCTCGTCGGGGTCGAGCTTCCACGAGTCCACCAGCGACCCGGCGGAAGATTCGAAACGGTCGATTCTGTCGTGGGGGATCGGCTTATCTCCCCGCTGGTCAAGCTGGGCTTCCACGGTCACGATGCCCGCCTTGCTCTGGAAGTCGAATGCCATGGTTCCGGCGGACTGCTCTGGATCGAGCAGCAGCACCACTGCCTCCTTGATGACCCGGCTGAGGTTGGCGATGTCGTCGGAGGAGAATCCCTGGTGGTCGGCCGCGTGGATGGCGGCGATCTCAGCCATGCGGCCGTACCCTTGAGCCGCGGGTACCTCGACTCTCACGCCGCCGCTCACGGTCGTCAGTCGGCGGTCTTCGCCGGTTCCATGCTCTGAGAGTACCAACCGAGCAACGAGACATTGAAAAAAGAGTGCGGGGAGCGCGGCATATATCCTGACTCGATGCTTCGAGTCGGCCTGATTGGCTGTGGGGCCATCGGCTCAGTGGTGGCCCGGGAACTGTCGCAAGGGGCGGTGCACGGGGTGGAGTTGGCCGCGGTTCTCGATCCTGTTGTCCACCATCCCTTGGGAGCGGATGACCGGGAATCGCTGCTGTCCCGATCGGATGTGGTGGTGGAAGCCGCCGGCCATGCCGCCCTCCGCGAGCACGGGGTGGCGGTGCGGGAAGCAGGCACCGACCTGCTGGTGGTGAGCATTGGAGCATTGGCCGATGGAGACCTAGAGGCTCGGTTGCGACAGGCCGAGGGCGGGCGATTGTTTCTGTGTACCGGGGCCATTGGCGGCTTCGACATCCTGCGAGCAGCCATGCTCTTTGGGCCACTGGAGGAGGTGGCCATCACCAGCACCAAGCCTGCGATGGCTCTCAGTCGCCCGTGGATGGACGAGACGATTCAGGATGCGCTGGCCCACGGCACCGAGCCGGTGACGGTATTCGACGGTCCAGCCCGGGAGGCGTGTGCCCTCTTTCCGGAATCGGCCAACGTGACCGCCACCCTGTCGCTGGCCACCGTCGGATTCGACCACGTGCGGGTGCAGATGGTGGGCGATCCGGCGGCCACCCGGGTGCGCCATGTTGTGGCTGCTTCAGGGGAAGCGGGCACCTACGAGCTGTCGTTCGAGAATGCCGCCTCCCCCGACAACCCCCGAACCAGCGCGGTCACCGCCTACTCCGTGCTTCGGGCCGTCGGTGACATTCGCCGCCCTTCGGTTTCTTTCCTCTAGAAAAGAATTCCTTGATGGATTTGATGCCTGTATGTAGCTTGACGTTCTAGGAGCCGCGGGCCCGACCCTGGGCTAGCGGAGTGACAGGGGTATGTCATGGTCGAGTTGCCGGACCAGTTTGTCTTTAACACCTTTGCCTTTTTGATCTGGGGTGCATTGGTGATGTGGATGTGTGCGGGCTTCACGATGCTGGAGTCCGGCGCGGTCCGCACCAAGAACGCCTCCATGATCTGCCTCAAGAACATCGGCATCTACTCCATCG
>JAPPKI010000340.1 GCA_028820035.1 bacterium
GAGTTGGACAACATCATGGAGGTGCCCCGCTTCGAGAAAATCGTGGTGAACATGGGTGTCGGTGAGGCCATAGCCCAAGCCAAACTGCTCGACGGCGCGGTGGCCGATCTGACCACCATTGCCGGCCAGCGCCCCGTCATCACCCGGGCCAAGAAGTCCATCGCCAACTTCAAGATCCGCGAGGGAAATCCCATCGGCGCCAAGGTCACCCTGAGGGGGGCCCGCATGTGGGAGTTCTTGGACCGCCTCATCAATCTGGCCATCCCCCGCATCCGAGACTTCCGGGGCCTCTCGCCCCGCTCCTTCGACGGGAATGGCAACTACTCCTTCGGGGTCACTGAGCAGCTCATCTTCCCCGAGGTCGACTACGACTCCATCGACACCATCAGAGGCATGGACATCACAATCGTTACCACCGCAAGAACCGACGAGGAGGGCCGGGCACTGCTTGAGGCCTTCTCGTTCCCATTCCGAGCCGAGGGACAGTAACTCAATGGCAAAAAAGGCGCTTATCCAAAAGCAACAGCGAACGCCGAAGTTCAAGGTGCGGGGTTACACCCGCTGCCGCCGTTGCGGCCGACCCCGGGCCGTGTACCGGAAATTCGGCCTGTGTCGAGTGTGCCTGAGGGAACTGGCCCATGCCGGAGAGATTCCCGGCCTGACCAAGGCGAGCTGGTGAGGTGACCGAGACTATGACCGATCCCAAAGAGCTGGTGAGGTGATGCGACTGTGACTATGACCGACCCCATCGCCGACATGTTGACCCGCATCCGCAATGCCAACACCGCCATGCGTGACGAGGTGACGATGCCGTCCTCCAAGATGAAGGTGGCGCTGGCCGACGTCCTCAAGCAGGAGGGCTACATCAGCAACTTCGCCGTGGCTGAAGCCAAAACCGGCCCCGGACAGACCCTTACCATTGACATGAAGTATTCCGATCAGCGGGAGCGAGTCATCTCCGGCATTACTCGGGTGTCCAAGCCCGGCCTGCGGGTGTACTCCAAGTCGGACAAAATTCCTCGAGTCCTGGGCGGGCTCGGAGTGGCCATCGTGTCCACCAGCAAAGGCCTGATGAGCGACCGCGAGGCGCGCCGCCGCCGCATGGGTGGCGAAGTCGTCTGCGTGGTCTGGTAGGAGGCCCAAGGTGTCACGAGTTGGAAGCAACCCCATCCCGGTGCCAGACGGCGTGGATGTGGCCATCGACGGGGCCCACGTCACCGTGACCGGCAGCCGCGGCACGCTGGAGCACAACCTCCCCGAAGCCATCTCGGCCCGAATCGAGGATGGCTTTGTCATCGTCGAGCGCGCCGACGAACTGCGCAACACCAAGGCCCTGCACGGCTTGAGTCGTTCGCTGTTGGCCAACATGGTCACCGGCGTCAGCGAGGGCTACCGCAAAGAACTTGAGATAGTGGGAGTGGGCTACCGGGCCATTTCCCAAAGCAACGCCAAGATTGAACTGCAGTTGGGCTTCAGCCATCCGGTGCACGTTGAGGCCCCTGAAGGCGTAACGTTCGAAGTGCCGAACCAGACGAGCATCCATGTATTGGGGATCGACAAGCAGGCGGTCGGCCAGGTAGCGGCCGACATCCGAGCCATCCGCAAGCCTGAGCCCTACCGAGGCAAAGGCATTCGCTACGCCGGCGAGCGGATCATTCGCAAGGCCGGGAAGGCGGCCAAGTGATTCGGCAAGGAGAGACCAGCACTGACGTGCTGGTGGAACGCAAGTAAAAGGTCGGGGAATCGACATGAGCAGCGTCAAGCACAAGCACGAGAGCAGAGTCCGGCGCCACCGCCGGGTTCGCAAGAAAATCCGGGGCACCCCCGAGCGCCCTCGCCTGGCCGTCTACCGGTCCAACCGCCACATCATCGCCCAGCTCATCGACGACACCGCAGGCCACACCATCGCGTCGGCCTCCTCAACCGAGGCAGATTTGCGATCCGGCCCCACCGGAAACGTGGCCGGTGCCGCGGTGGTGGGCAAGCTCATCGCCGAACGGGCCAAGGAGAAGAACATCGCTGCGGTGGTGTTCGACCGAGGCGGCTTCCGCTACCACGGACGAGTAGCCGCCCTGGCTGATTCAGCTCGAGAAGCTGGACTGGAGTTCTGATGACTGATACCTCAACCGCAACACCGACCGGCGACGGCCAGCTGCGCGACTCCCGGGTGATCAATATCAACCGGGTGGCCAAGGTGGTCAAGGGCGGACGCCGCTTCTCCTTCACCGCCCTGGTGGTAATTGGCGACGGTGCCGGCCGGGTCGGCTTGGGCTACGGCAAAGCCAAGGAGGTACCCCTGGCCATACAGAAGGGAACCGAGGAAGCCCGGCGCAACTTGTTCCGGGTGCCGCTGGCGTCGTCAACCATCACCCATCCGGTGATCGGCGAGATGGGCGCGGGTCGGGTGCTGCTCAAGCCCGCGGCGCCGGGAACCGGCGTGATCGCCGGAGGCGCCGCTCGAGCGATCCTCGAAGAAGCCGGGATCGGCGACGTGCTGTGCAAGTCGTTGGGCTCCCCCAACCACATCAACGTGGCTCGGGCCACCATCGCCGGGCTCAAGGCCCTCAAGCGTCCTGACGAGGTGGCCCGTCAGCGGGGGATTCCCGCCGACGAATTCGTGCCCGCCGGACTGCTCGCTGCCTACCAAGAGTCGGAGCGTCAGTCTGCTGCCGCGGCCGAGGACGAAGAGGAGTAGCCGCCATGGCCATCAAGGTCACCCAAATCCGATCCCAGATCGGCACCCGGCCCAAGCAGCGAGGCACACTGCGGGCCTTGGGTTTGCGAGGCATCGGCCAGACCAACACCTTGGCGGATGCCCCCGAGGTCAGGGGGATGATCGACAAGGTGTCCCACTTGATTTCCTGGGAGGAAACGGACGAGTCATGAAGGTTCACGATCTGAAGCCAGCGCCTGGATCCCGCAAGCGGCCGCAGCGCAAAGCGCGGGGCATCGCCGGAAAGGGAGGCAAAACCGCAGGCCGGGGAACCAAGGGGCAGCGGGCCCGGAGCAAGATCCCCGTCGGATTCGAAGGCGGCCAGATGCCGCTGGCCCGCCGGGTGCCCAAGCTGCGGGGATTCAAGAACCCGTTCCGAGTGGAGTATCAGGCGATCAACCTCGACGTAATCGAGGCCACGGAACTGGACGAGATCACCCCGGAAGTGCTGCATGAGCACGGTCTCTTGCACAAGGGTGCTCTGGCCAAAGTTCTGGGCCGCGGCGAGCTGACCCGAGCCGTCACCGTGAAGGCCCACGGCTTCTCCGAGTCGGCGAAAGCAGCCATCATTGCCGCAGGCGGTAGCGTGGAGGTGTTGCCCAAGCCCTTCACCGGGCGGCCGCCGGCCAAGGGCAACGCCCTTACCAACCGATAGCCGAAACCCAACAGGGTCGAAGGAGTAGGAGTCGTCGTGCTCACCAGAGTGACGAATATGTTCCGGGTCGCCGACCTGCGGAACAAGATCCTATTCACACTGTCAATGCTGGTGATATTCCGCCTCGGCGTGGCCATCCCCTCCCCCGGGGTCGACCTCGATGCCGTGGACCAGCTTCGCAACCAAGCCGATGCCGGAGGTGTCACCGGACTTCTGAACTTCTTTTCCGGCGGCGCCTTGTCGCAGTTCGCCATCTTCGCCCTCGGAATCTTCCCCTACATCACCGCGTCCATCATCATGCAGGTGCTCGGCGTGGTGATTCCCCGCATCGAGCAGTGGCAGAACCAGGGGGCGGTGGGCCAGCGCAAGATCACCCAGTGGACCCGGTATTTGACCATCGCCATCGCCATCATCCAGGCCACCTCGTTCTCCTTCCTGTTCCACAACGGCGGAGGCGGGCTCAGCCTTACCGGCGGCAATGCCAACCAGGCCATCGATCTACTGCCCAACTTCACCGCCCCCCGAGTGTTCCTGGTGGTGCTCACCCTCACCGCCG
>JAPPKI010000345.1 GCA_028820035.1 bacterium
AGCCCACCGACGGCCTCGACCCGGTGCAGCGCGACGACATGCTGGCCCTCATCCGTCGAGTGGGCAGCGAATTCGGCATCGACATCCTGTTGTCGTCGCACCTGTTGGAGGAAGTGGAGCGGGTGTGCGACTCGGTGGTGATCTTGACCAACGGAGTGGTGGGCCACAGCGGTGCCCTGCAAGACCTGGGGTCGGCCACCGCGGGAATGAGAGTAGAGCTCGACTCCGATCCCCAACCGCTGGCCGCAGCCCTGGCCGCTCGGGGCGCGGAGACAGCCGTCGACGGACACACCCTCACCGTGACCGGAGCCGATGCCGCCGCTGACCTGATTCGGGATCTGGTGGCCGATCTGGGGCTGGGACTGCGCCGGCTGGAACCCCGTCGCACCACACTGGAAGACGTGTTCATCGAGGCCTCCCGATGACCGAGGCCCGCATCCACGACCGGGGCTACTTGGCCTACGACGGACCCCGCCACGGCACCCGGCGCGCCATGATGAATTTGGGCTACCACACCGTGCAGCGGGTGCTGGGCCTGAAGCGGTCCAACTGGCAGAAGGTTCTCCCCGCACTCGCTCTGCTGATCGCGTTCATACCCGCCATCGTGTTCATCGGTATCGCCGCCTTTCTACCTCGAGGCGATGAACTGGGGCTGGACTCCACCGCTGACTATTACGACATCATCACTGGCGCCCTCTTCCTGTTCATGGCGTTCGTGGCCCCGGAGGCGGTGTGCACCGATCGCCGGAGCGGCATGCTGGGGCTGTATCTGGCTTCGCCGCTGAATCGCGACACCTATCTGGCATCCAAGTTCGCGGCTATCGCGGCTGTCTTGGCCACGATGATCCTGGGACCTCCGTTGCTGATACTCATCGCCTTCACCCTGGCCGACGCCGGACCCGACGGAGTGACCGGATGGCTTACTGAGCTAGGGCGGATCTTGGCGTCGGGAGTTGCTCTGGCCGTTTTCTGGGCGGCACTGTCACTGGCGCTGTCCAGCCTCACCAGCCGGCGGGCTCTGGCCAGCGTGGGCATTTTCGTCGGTCTGCTGGCCAGCTCGGCGGTAGGCGACGGGCTCTCCTCGGGCGCGGAAATCGGCGACTCGTATGCCCTGCTCAATTTGTTCGGCTTGTCCGTCGAGGCCGCTCACCGCATCTTTGGAGAGTCCGACACCGAAGGACCGCAACCGCCCATCGGCGACGTTGACACCTGGGCGATCTATCTGACCCTTATCGGGCTCATCGTCGCCTTCGGGGCGTTTGCCCGCTGGCGCTATCAGCGGATCGAGGTCCACGGATGAGCCAGGCCCAAACCCAAACCGCGCCTCCGCCCATGGTGCAGGCTGAGGGCGTGTCCAAGTGGTTCGGCGATTTGGTGGCGGTTTCCGACGTGAGCTTCTCCATCGGGGCCGGGGTCACTGCGCTGCTGGGACCCAATGGCGCGGGTAAGTCCACCCTGCTGCGGATGATGTGCGGCTTGGCTAGGCCGTCCAACGGATCGCTCACCGTTCTGGGTAAGAACCCCCGCGCCGATGTCGCCGTTCTGGGCCGTATTGGCATGGCCCCCCAGCAGGAGTCGCTGCTCGACTACCTGAGCGGTCGAGAGTTTGTGGAACTGGCCGCCCAATTGCACCACGTCGACAACCCCGTCGAGGCCGCCCGCAGAGCTATCCAGACGGTGGAGCTCGATCCCGACGATCCCCGAAAGCTGTCCACCTATTCCAAGGGCATGCGCCAGCGCATCAAGTTGGCCCAGGCCATTGTCCACGATCCCCTGGTGATCGCCCTCGACGAGCCCCTCACTGGCCTCGACCCCCGACAGCGGAGGGAGATGATCCAGCTTTTCCACCGGTTGGGATCAGAGGGCAAGTGCGTGATCGTATCCAGCCACGTTCTTGATGAGGTAGAGCGGTTTGGCTCCCGAGTGCTGGTGATCGCCCAGGGACGCCTGGCCGCCGAGGGCGACTTCCGCGAGATCCGCAACCTCATGGACGACCGGCCGCTGCGCATCAGCATCCGCACCGATCAGCCCCGAGCGCTGGCCATTGCTCTGTTGAACCGCGGCGTGATCTCCGGATGCCGACTCGAAGCGAACAACTTGGTGGTTGTCGACACCTCGGATCCAACGGCATTCCGTCGGGCAGTGGCCCCAGCAGCCCGCGATCAGGATGCCTCGCTGCTGGAATTACGCCCGCTCGACGACGACTTAGAGAGCGTCTTCCGATACCTGGTGGGCCAGTGATGACGCATCGGGAGACCCAGTGACAACGCATCGGGAAATACCGTGAATACTCACATTTACCGGGTGGTGATTCGCAGCCAGATCAGCACCGGTCGGTTGCTGGCATTGGCCGGGCTGAGCGGGGTCGCCATCCTCCTTGCTTTCGTGGCCCGAGCCGCTGACGACCCGGTGGAAGTGGCCACCCGGAGCATGGGAACTTTCGGGACCAATGTTTTTGCCCCGTTCATCGCCTTGGCTCTGGGCTCGACCGCCCTGGGGAACCTGGTGGAAGACCGCACCTTGGTGTACGTGTGGCTGCGCCCTGTTCCCCGCCACTCCGTTGCCACCGCGGCATTCGCAGCCGTCTTGAGCGTGGTGGGTCCCATCGTTGTGGCAGTAATGACCGTGGCCGCGGCCATCACCGGAGTGGACGACTTGCTGGTGGCCACCGCGGTGGCCACTGCGCTGGCGGTGTTCGCCTATTCCGGACTGTTCCTAGCACTCGGGCTGCGATTCAAACGGTCGCTGTTGATCGGTCTTGGCTACATCGCCATCTGGGAGCTGCTTCTGTCCCGATTGGGTGACTGGTTCGCCCGCTTGTCAGTGCGCAGCTACCCCATGAGCATCCTCTCCGACGCCACCGACGTGAGCATGCGGCTAGCCGACCGGTCCACGCTGGCGTCCTACATCGTGCCGCTGGCCGTCGGCCTCGCCGGGCTGCTTTACACCTCCTGGCGGCTCAGCCGCACCGAGATCGACTAGGGGCTAGGGCGGCTTACGGGGTAGAGGCGTAAGCTCTCCCCATGCTTGACATGATGGTTGCCCCCACCGCCCAGCACATCGGAGAGGACGACCTCCCCTGGGCCTACGGCGAAGACGGCATCGGACTCAAGGTGCTCCAGATCAAAGAGAGCGAGGGGTTGTGGGTCATCAAGAACCACTTCCCACCGGGCTACTCGGTGCAGACCCACAAGCACACCGGCCAAGTGTTCGCCTACACCAGCGCCGGAGCCTGGGGCTACAAGGAGAGCGACTTTCTGAACCGCGCCGGGTCGTTTCTTTATGAGCCGGCCGGCTCCATCCACACTCTCTATACCCCCGACGACAACACTGAGACCACCGAGGTGTTCTTCGCCATCTGGGGCGCCAACCTGAACATGGACGCCGATGGCAACATCGAGAGCATCACCGACGGCCAAACCGTGCTGATGGGCTATTACTTCATGCTCGAAGCCCAGGGCACCCCCCGGCCCAACAACATCCTGGTGGAGTAGCCGCTTTTCGGTGCTCAGCCGCCGGAGGAGTCCAGCAAAGACTCCAACTCCTCGATGAGACCGTCGAGGCGGCGGCGGTCCTCGTCAATGGAGTCTTGGGTTGTCCGCAACTCGGAGATGAGCTCGGTCAGGGCTCGACGGGTGTCTGCGTCGATGGGCTCAGCGTCGGTGGGCTCTGCTTCTGAAGGCGACGGCGCGGCGGTTGGTGCGGGCTGAGCGTCGCCCTGTTCTGGAGTCGCCAGCTGAGTGGGGAGCACCGAGAACCCGTCGGGATCAGAGAGAGCGGCCAAAGCCTCATCCAAGGTCGGGCGGATGCGGAGCACGAAATCGTCGTCGTTTCCAATACCGGCGATCACCTGCTTCACCTGGGGCAGCTCGGTCTCCCCGGTGGCCTGCACATACACGGGGCGCACGAACAGCA
>JAPPKI010000355.1 GCA_028820035.1 bacterium
GTCCAGCGCGCTGTTCCACCGGATTCGAGGGGGAAGCGACATGCCGTTGCGGAGATCCCGTTCTCGCTTGCCCACCACCGGCACATCCACCGTCAGCACCAGCGCCTCATACCCGGCGTCTCGGGCCCGGTTCACCAGCGACCGCACCACCTCGGGGCTCTTCCACAGATAGAGCTGGAACCAACGCCGGCCCTCGGGAGCGGCGGCCGCGATGTCCTCCAACGAATAGCCCGAGCCGGTGCTCACCGCGAACACCGTGCCTGCGGCGGCCGCCGCCCGGGCCGCGGCCAGCTCGCCCTCGCGATGTACTAGCGTGGCCAGCCCGGCGGGGGCTAGCAGGAACGGCAGCGACACCGGTTGGCCCAGCACTGTGGTTGACACCTCTCGGTTGGCCACGTCCACCAAGTAGTTCGGGGCCAACTCCACCGCATCGATGGAAGCCCGGTTGGCGGCGATGCTGAGCTCGCCCTCCGCGCCCCCCTCCACAAAGTCGAACACCATCTTCGGAAGCCGCCGCCGGGCCTCTTCCCGGAAGTCGTAATAGGTGTGCCACCGGGCCGTCCCCCTAGGGGCTCGGGCCAGCATCTGGGTCAGGTCTCGTACCTTCATGAGTCTCCCGTCCCCGAAGGCATGGCCGCAGCGAGCAACCTGGTAACGGTTCGAAGGGTGGGCACGTTGAGTCTGTGACCATCGGCGATCTTCACCAGGTCGCCGAACACCGCCTGCACCTCGAATGGGCGTCCCCGGTCGATGCTCTGCAAGATCGACACGCGCACCTTGGTCTCCCCGGCTGCCTCCATGCGCTCACCCACTGCTCGCAGCCGCTCGTGGGCTTCGGCCCGGCTCTCTTGGGTAAGCGCCCGGACTTGGAACGGGCCGTGGCCGTCGATCAGCTCGATCCCCTCGGCCGCCGCGATGGCCGCGCCCTCGCACATTAGGTCGTAGAACACGTCTCGAATCTCAGGCACGAGGAACACCCGGTGGTACACCACTCGGGTAAGGCCCACCACCCCCATGGCCGCCGCGGCCAGCACACCCTTGGACCACAACGCGGGAGCGATGTCGTCGTGGACTTCCAGGTTGCGCCCTGGCAAGGCCTGGGCGATGGCTGCCGCAGTGCCCGGAGTGGTGGTGACCAAGTCGCCCAGCAAGGTGGGGCCGTCAAAGGAGTGAGATGCATGGCCGGGCTCGCCCAGCGTTCCGCCTACTAGCGACACGCAGCCCACTGCGGCGGCCCCGAATCGGCTCACCAGCGCCTCGGCTTGGCGCACCCCGTTCTGCACTGAGAACGCGGCTTGGGCCGAATCCCGATAGCCGCCCAGCAGTTCAGCGGTGTCAAACGCCTTGCTGGCCAACAGCAAGATGTCGCAGTCGCCCGCTTCGGCCGGATCGGTGATCGCTCGGATGGCCACCGGTGCCTGGTCGTCGATCCTCAGCCCGCTCCGATTCACCGCTTCGGCGTGAGCCGGTCGGGCTACCAGAGTGACCTCGGCACCCGCTTCGGCAAACCACGCGCCGTACACCGATCCCAGCGCTCCGGCCCCGAGCACTACCACGGTCGTCATTGAGGCTGCCCCCGATTGGGGCCGCAATCAGCCGCCCCCGAGGTTTCACACTGGCGCTGTTCCATTGATGCGCACCGGCACGACGACGTCAGGCCGGTAGAGGGCTCCCCCGAGGTTTCACACTGGCGCTGTTCCATTGATGCCGTACTCTAGGGGGCATGAGCACCTCCGAGAGCGAAGCCAGAGAGATTGTGAACGACATTGTGTTGGCTTGTCGGGCCCTGACCGTGAGGGGGTGCGACACCGGCATCGGCGGCCATGTCAGCGTGCGGGTACCCGGCGAGGACGCCTTCTGGATCAACGCCTTCGACCGGACGCTGGGCGAGATCACCTCCGACGACGTAATGAAGCTCGACTACGAGGGCAACCTGCTGGAGGGCAACCGGGAGGTGAGCCTGGGCTTCGAGTTCCATGCCGGGGTGTATCAGAACCGCAACGACGTGAACGCCATCGTTCATAGTCACGGCCGATGGATCACCGCGCTGGCCTCCTTGGCCCGCCCGTTGAAGATGCGCCACAACTTGTGCTGCATCTTTCACGACGACCAGGTGCTGAGCCCCGACGACCGCTTCGAGTCCATCGGTCCGGCCATCGAGACCAACCACACCGTGATCATCCCCTGGCACGGGGCCATCTGCGTGGGATCCACCCTGGCCCGGGCCGCCGCCCTTCACGCCACCCTGGAAGACCAGGCCCAGCTCGACGTGCTCCTTGAGCCCACCGACGCCCCCGAGATTCCTGAGCACTTGCGGCTCGGCCTGAAGAAGCTGGTGGACGACCAAGCCGGCTACCTCGAGCAAACGTGGGTTCTCATGCGCCGACAGGGCCAGCGCCACCTGGCGGCCCACCCCACCGGCTAGCAGCTACTAAGCCAAGTCGGCCATAGAGGCCAGCTCGTAGGGCTGGTTGGTCAGCCACTCTTTCCAGTCGTCGGTGGCGAACAACCCGTACTCGTCGGTGCGCACGTGGAAGGTGTCGGGTTCGATTGCCTCGATCTCAGCCCCTCCCGGAGCGTTGGGGTGAAAGGCGCAATAGACGAAGCTCTCGTCGAGGTCGATGAGCATCGCCTCATAGTCGGCCCGCTCATGTGGCGCACGAGAGAAATCAGTCTCCAGCACGGTGTCGAACACCGGCATCCCCGCCTCCCGAGCGGTGGCCGCGGCCGATTGGATGGCTTCGTCGGCCGCTTGGGCCTCATCGGGGCCGGCCACATGGCGGTTGGGGCCGTAGGCGGCCAGAGAATCGGTAATGAGCACGGGCATCCCGTAGTCGATCCCCACCGCCACGTAGCGGTGGCACCACTCCGGGGCCAGCGCCGAGCCCATGTGGGCGTCCAGGTGGGTCACGTTGATCCCCGCCGCCAGCGCCCGGTCGATCTGTGCCCGCCACTCCTGCTCCACCGCGTCCGGGTGAGCGTTTCGCCGAACCTCGGCCACAGTGCGCCACAAGAGTCCGTGCTCATCCACTAGCCCCGACGATGGGCCCGCCGTGCTCACCGGACCCCAGCGGTAGTGCTTCTTCTCGGCGTTGAGGGTGAGGTGGATCCCACAGTCGAGGGAGTCGTCGCCTGCCGCGATCTCGGCGATTTCGCTGAACCACGGGCACGGCACCATCACCGAGCCGGAGGTGATGGTGCCGAAGTGCGACAGCTCGATAAAGGCCTGGTTGGCACCGTGGCACATCCCCACGTCATCGGCGTGGATCACCAGTCGAGTCACAATTTCGAAACTAGTCCGCTTACCATCTGGCTGTGGCTTTGAGTCATTTCTCCCCCGACGCCGATCCGGTCGAGGTGAGCGACCATCTCCGTCGCTACGGCTACGCCATCGTCGACGACGTGGCCGATGCGGCCACCATGGACCGGCTCGAAACCGAGGCCATGCCCTACATCGAGACCTCCGACGCTGGCCGCGATGAGTACGACGGCCGGTTCACCCGTCGCACCGGCGCCCTAGTAGCCCGCTGTCCCACGGCCCGCGAATTGATCATGCACCCCGTGGCGGTCGGCACCGTCAGCCATTTCCTCAGCCATGTGAGCGCCGTGCAGCTCCACCTCACCCAGATCATCTCGGTGGAACCGGGAGAGACCCGCCAGAAGCTGCATCGCGACGAGATGGCCTTCGACTTCTTCCCGTTCGGGGCCGACTATCACGTGCAATGCAACACCATGTGGGCGCTCACCGACTTCACTGCGGCCAACGGCGCCACACACATCCGGGCTGGCACCTCCAGGCTCGACGACGCAGAGTCCGCCGGTATGCCCGATGCCCAGGCCGAGATGAGTCGAGGCAGCGTGCTGTTCTACGACGGCAAGGTGCTCCACGGCGCCGGGGCCAACACC
>JAPPKI010000512.1:0-1602 GCA_028820035.1 bacterium
CGACAGGGGTCTCGAAGACGGGGCGTAGCCCTGCTCCCTCAGGGCCCCCAACAGACTCGCCATCGCCTCGTCGTCCACCACCAAGATCGCCACGCCCTGGCCTCCCTCCACTGAGTGGGCGATCTCCAAGTCGTAGATGTTCACCCCGATGTCGGTGGTCAAGCTGGTTATCCGGGCCAGCTCGCCAGGACGATCGAACACCGGCACCCTGACCTCCGCCAGCGACACCTCTCGATCCAAGCCATACGGCAAGTGGGCCCGGGCATTTCGAGCCTCCTCCAACAGCTCCAACAATCCGCTCCGATTCCCATCGGCCACCAGGGCACGCACGTCGCCCAGTGCGGCGATGAACCGGTCCAGCACCGAGCAGATGGCATCGGAGTTCTCCTGGCAGATATCCGGCCATATGCCGGGGTGCCCGGAGGCGATGCGGGTCATGTCTCGAAATCCGCCCGCGGCCAGCCGAAGCATTGCCCGGTGCTCTTCAGAGCGCTCGTTGGCCAGCGCCATCAGGGTGGCCGCGGTTAGATGGGGAACGTGCGATACAACCGCCACCAGCGCGTCGTGCCGTTCGGGGGCCAGCGACACCACGTCGGCCCCGAGCGAGGCCACTGTTGAGCGAATCTGGACCAGCGAATCGTCATCGGTCTCATCGTTCGGGGTGAGCACCCACACCGCATTCTGGAACAGGTCGGCCCGGGCTCCGGCCACTCCCTCCTGCTCACTGCCGGCCATGGGGTGACCGCCCACAAAGCGGCGGTCGGCCACGGCGGCCACAATGGGGGCCTTCACGCTGCCCACGTCGGTGACCAGCCCATTCCCTGCGGCCAAAGCCTTGCGGGCCTCGGCCGCTGCCGACCCCACCGGGGTGGCCACGAACGTGATGTCGGCATCGGAGGGCGGTCCTACCGCGTCAAGGGCACCTCGGCGCAGCGCCTCGGCGGCCACCGCCTCGTTTTGGTCAGTGCCGGTGACCCACCAGCCCCGCTCCCTCAAGGCCAAGCCTATGGAGCCCCCGATGAGCCCGGTACCGACGATGGCTGCCCGCTGAGGGGCCTCGCCAGCAGCCATCACTCGGGAAGGTCGTCGCGCAGACCTTGTGCGCCTTCCAGGTAGATGTGATGCAATTCGTCGCGCCCCCGCTCCGTGGTCAGATGGACCAGCACGCGCAGACACAGCGGCGTCCCGTCAACGATGTCCAGCTCCTGGGCACAGAGCAGCGGCACATCGCCGAGACCGAATTTTCGAGCTGCGGCCGCGGGAAAGGCCGAGTTGATGTCAGAGGTGGCAGTGAAGATGATGCTGATCAAGTCATCGTGATGGATGTCGTTTCGATCGAACAGCTCGGTCAACAGCGCGATGATCCGCTCCTCGATGCGCTCGGGGAGATCGACATCAATCGTGGTGGCACCCCGCAGGGCGCGCACAGCATTGCTCACGGCCAGGATTTTACCGACCCCCGCTCCCGCCCCCGAACTCAGTTGACGGTTCAGTCCCGCTCCCGTCCCGAACTCAGTCGACGGTTCAGTCCCGCTCCCGCCCCCAAACCCAGTCGACGGTTCAGTCCCGCTGCGTTCCAGTTCTCTGACCTCGCCCTGGGAC